>NZ_AENZ01000083.1:0-20408 GCF_000183485.2 Alistipes sp. HGB5
ACTTTTTATTTTAAAATTAATTAAAATTAACGCTTATGGTAAGAAAAATTGTACTATCGTTAATTGCCGTATTCGTGTTCTTGGCATATGCCACGGCCCAGAATAGGCAGATCTCCGGTACAGTTTCCGATGCAAACGGACATCCGGTTGCAGGCGCGACCGTCATTGTAGATGGGACCTCTCTGGGGACCACGACCAACACGGCCGGCGAGTATACGCTTTCGGCTCCGGTGAACGGCACGCTCGTGGTGACGTTTGTCGGTTTTGAGCCGCAGCAGCTGCCTATCGCCGGAAAAACCCGGATCAACGTCACGATGAAGGAGGATGCGCAAGCGATCGACGATGTGATCGTCGTGGCCTTCGGTACGGCAAAGAAAGAGGCTTTCACCGGTTCGGCTGCCGTCATAAAATCGGATGAGATTGCCAAGGTGCAGACCTCCAACGTGGCGACGGCTCTGGTCGGCCGCGTGGCCGGTGTGCAGACCTCCAGCACGTCGGGAGATCTCGGCAAGACCCCCTCGATCCGCGTCCGCGGTTTCGGTTCGATCAACGCCGGCAAGGAGCCGCTCTGGATTGTGGACGGCATGCCCTATGAAGGCGACCTGAACAACCTGAACACGAACGACATCGAGTCGATGACCGTCCTCAAGGACGCCGCTTCGAACGCTCTGTACGGCGCCCGCGGCGCCAACGGCGTGATTATGGTCACCACCAAAAAGGCGAAGTCGGGCGACGCCGTCGTGACGATCGACGCCAAGTGGGGCGTCAACTCGAAAGCGCTGGAGGAGTACGACGTGATCACCTCGCCCGCGCAGTATTACGAGACGCATTTCAAGGCGCTCTACGGCTATTATGCGCAGACCAATCCGGCGGCGAAGGCCTATGCGCTGGCCAGCAGCGGCCTGACTTCCAACGGCACGGGCGGTCTGGGATACAACGTCTATACGGTTCCCGAAGGGCAGGCGCTGATCGGCACCAACGGCAAGCTGAATCCGAACGCGACGCTGGGCCGCAAGATCATCTACAACGGACAGGAGTATTGGCTGACGCCCGACGACTGGATCGACGAGGCTTACCAGTCGGCGTTCCGTCAGGAATACAACGTGAACATCTCCGGTGCGACGGAGCGCAGCTCGTTCTACGCTTCGCTCGGTTATCTGGACAATACGGGTATTATCAAAAGTTCGGCGCTGGAGCGCTATACCGCGCGTCTGAAGGCCGATTATCAGGCCAAGAAGTGGCTGAAGGTGGGCGGCAACATGTCGTATGCGCACTTCAGCAACAGCAACGGCAACTCGAACGAAGGATCGGCTTCCTCGACGGCCAACATCTTCGCGTTCTCTGCACAGATGCCCCCGATCTACCCGGTATACATCCGCGACGGTTCGGGCCGCATCATGGTGGACGACAACGGCTATCAGATGTACGACTACGGCGACAAGGGCAATGCGGGTCTGACCCGTCCGCTGCTGCCCGGCGCCAACGGACTGCAGACCAGCTGGCTCAACAAGAAAAAGGCCGAGGGCAACGCCTTTTCGGGCAGCGGCTTCGTGGACATCTCGCTTTACAAGGGGCTGAAGCTGACGGTAAACGGCAGCACCAACATCGACGAAACCCGCACGACCTATCTCAACAACCAGTATTACGGTCAGTTCGCCGAGGCGGGCGGTACGATTTCGAAGTACCACACCCGCGACATCGCCTACAACCTTCAGCAGATTCTGAACTACAACGAGACCTTCGGCAAGCACAACGTGGGGCTGATGGTCGGTCACGAGTACTATCAGAAAAAATATTACTACCTGAGCGGCACCAAGTCGAAACTCTTCTCCTATGACAACGAGGAGCTCGGCGGAGCCGTCGTTGACGGCGCGGGCGCCCACTCCTACATCGACGACTACAACTCGGAGGGTTACTTCATGCGCGCCCAGTACGACTATGCGGGCCGCTACTTCGTGAGCGGTTCGTACCGCCGCGACGCATCGTCGCGCTTCCACCCCGACCACCGCTGGGGCAACTTCTGGTCGGTAGGCGCCGCGTGGCTCCTCAATCAGGAGAACTGGTTCGACGCTCCTTGGGTGAACATGCTGAAACTCAAGGCATCTTACGGTTCGCAGGGCAACGACAACATCGGCAACTACCTCTACACCGACACCTATTCGATCGAGAACAACAACGGCGAAATCGCCGTGCTCTTCGGGCAGAAAGGCAATCCCAACATTACGTGGGAGACCAACACCAACCTGAACATCGGTACGGAGTTCGGTTTCTGGAACAACCGCCTGAGCGGAAGCGTCGATTTCTTCAACCGCAAGACTTCGGACATGCTCTTCGCATTCTCGGTTCCTTCGTCGCTGGGTTACTCGTCCTATTACGCCAACGTGGGCGACATGGTCAACCGCGGCGTCGAGGTGGAGCTGAACGCCGACCTGATCCGCACGAAAAACGTATTGTGGAGCTTCAACCTGAACCTGACCCATGTGAAGAATGAGGTCACCTATCTGGCTCCCGAACACAAATCCACGACCGTGGAGGGCTACAAAGGCTATATCGACGGCAGTTATTTCGTCGGCGAAGGGCTGCCGCTCTACACCTATTACCTGCGTTCCTACGCCGGCGTCGATCCCGAAACGGGCGCTTCGCTCTGGTACAAGGACGTGAAGGGCGACGACGGCAAGATCACCCGGACCAAGACTTCGGACTACACCTCCGCGACCCGCTACCTGCACGACAGCGCGATTCCTTCGGTATACGGCGGCTTCTCGACCTCGGTTTCGGCCTACGGCGTCGATTTCTCGATCTCGTTCAACTACCAGATCGGCGGCAAGGTCTACGATTCGGGTTACGCCAGCTTCATGTCGTCGCCCTACGGAACCACCGTCGGCACCAACTACCACAAGGACATCCTCAAGGCGTGGACGCCCGAAAACAAAGGCTCGGACATTCCCCGTCTGCAATACGGCGACCAGTATACGACGAGCGTCTCCGACCGTTTCCTGACCGACGCGAGCTACCTGAACATCTCGAACATCAACGTCGGCTATACGCTGCCGTCGAAGATCACCCAGAAATTCGGCGTACAGAAACTGCGCGTCTATCTGGCCTGCGACAACGTGGTCTACTGGTCGAAGCGTCAGGGACTCGACCCGCGTTATTCGTTCACGGGAGCGACCAACTTCTCCAACTACTCGCCGATCCGCACTATTTCGGGCGGTGTAACCGTACAGTTCTAATCTAACGGATAAAACAGGGATTGAAATGAAAAACATATTGAAAACAACGACACTCGCCCTTGTCTGCTCCATGGCCCTCACGGGCTGTATCAAAGAGACCTTCCCCACCGACAGCGCGACTTCCGGACAGGTCAGCGATTCGCCGACTGCGGTGGAGGCCATCGTCAATGCCATCCCCGTCAACATGACCTACCCCTATTCGGTGTACGGCAGGAGGAACAACTACGGCTTCGACTTCGGCTATCCGGGCATGATGTGCGCTACGGACGCCGCCACGGGCGACGTGATATGCTCCTCCGGCGACGAAGGTTCGGGATATGACTGGTTCACCTACTGGCAGTCGGGCATTCTGATCGGTCCGACGCAGACCGTATGTCGCTTCCCGTGGAACTGCTACTATACGTTCATCAAATCGAGCAACGATGTGGTCGGCCTGCTGGCGGGCGTGGAACTTTCCGAAGCGCAGAAAAGCTATCTGGGCTTCGCCAAAGCTTATCGCGCCCAGCTCTATCTGGATCTGGCCCGACTGTACGATCCGCTCAACAACAAGTACACCGACGTTTCGGGCGTCAAGGGGCTGACCGTCCCGATCGTGGACGAGAACACCACCGAGGATATGGCCCGCAACAATCCGCGCGTGACGCGCGAGGCGATGTTCGAATTCATCCTCAGGGACCTCGACGACGCCGAGGCGCTGCTGGCCAACTACACCTCTTCGTCGAAGACCAATCCGAGTCTGGCCGTGGTCTACGGCATCAAGGCGCGTGCTTACCTCTGGCTGGGCGGCTTCGATTCGTCGAAGTATGCCGACGCCGCGACGTATGCCCGCAAGGCCATCGACGCCTCGAAATGCACGATCATGACCGAAGCGGAGTGGCTGAACCCCAAAACGGGCTTCAACAAAGCCAACAATTCGTGGATGTGGTACCTTCCGCAGTCTACCGAAGGCATCGCCAACCTTGTGAATTTCGCGGCATGGCGTTCGAGCGAGGCTACGTGGGGGTATGGCGGCAAATACGTTTTCGAAGGCGTTACCAGCAATTTCTACAACGAAATATCCGACACCGACTGGCGCAAGCGCGCGTTCGTGGGACCCGATGCCAAATATGCCGATTACAGCGACATTACCAACCTGACGGCGGCGCAGTTCGCCAACCTCCCGGCCTATGCGAACCTGAAGTTCCATCCCGCCGAAGGCGAGACGGCGACCTATTCCGTCGGCAACGTTACCGATATTCCGATGATGCGCGTCGAGGAGATGTACCTGATCGAAGCCGAGGCTACGGCGCACGCCGACGCCTCCGCAGGTCTCCAGCTGCTCAAAACCTTCATGGCCAAGCGCGACCCGGAATTCAGCACCTCGGCCGTGTCGTCTGCCGACGTCGTGGAGGAGATTATCTGGAACAAGCGTATCGAACTATGGGGCGAAGGCGTCGTATTCTACGACTTCAAGCGTCTGAATTACAGCCTGAAAACCGGCTACGTCGGCACGAACGTACCTTCGGACTGCCGCTTCTCGACCGACGGCCGCGCACCGTGGTGGAACTTCTGTATCCCCGAAACGGAGACCCAGCAGAACACCGCGCTCGAATCGCAGAACAACCCCAATCCCGTGGGAATCATCGATCCGTGGGTGCAGTAACGTAAGTTTTCATGGATGATTTAAAACCGAAAAACATATGAAAGCAATCAAATATTTCTTATACGCGCTTATTGCGACTTTCGTGTTCGCAGGGTGTTCCGACGATCCGACCTACACCCGCGGCGAATCCGAGGCCGACGGCTGCTACGGGGTTTACTTCCCCTCGCAGGACAACGCCGCGGACCTCGAACTCGATCCGGCCGATCCGACGGTACTGACCTTCACGGCCATGCGTACCAACGACGCCGATGCCATCACGGTTCCCGTAACCGTTACGGGCAGTGAGGACGCGATCTTCTCCGCTTCGGAAATCTCGTTCGACGACGGGGCGACGGAAACGACCTTTCAGGTCTCTTTCCCCGACGCCGAAATCGGTACGACCTATTCCTGCAACATCCAGATCGAAGACAAGAAATACGCCTTCATCTACGGTGAAAAGGCTTCGGGCGTAAGCTTCTCCGTCACCCGCGTGAAATGGAACCTCGTGACCGGGCCGAAAGGCGAGACCAAGGGCAAATGGCGCGACGACATTCTCAGCTCCGCCTACGGAATTCCCAACCGTTACGGCGAAGGCGAGGTGGAGATCTACGAACGCGACGACAACCCCGGCTACTACCGCATCAGCAACGTCTACTCGGCGGAGTATCTGGCTTCGCTGCTGAACATGTCTCCGTCCGAAGTGTCGGGCAACCGTTCGGATGTCATTACCTATATCGACGCGACGAATCCGGATAAGGTCTGGCTGCCCGAACAGTCTACGGGCGTGTTCCTCAACAGCGGCGACGGTATCGTCAGCTTTGCCTCGCAGGTGCCGGAAAACGGATTCAACGGCAGCGGGTACGGCACCAACGTGAACGGAGTCATTACATTCCCGGCCAAAAGCGTACTGCTGATGTTCGGCGACGACGGCTGGTATGTCGGCAACGCCGGCGGCATGCAGCGTCTGATGCTGCCGGGAGCCGAGGAGTACGACTTCTCGCTCGCCCTGACCGACAGCGAACCGGCCGACGGCAAGGTCGAGATCGCAGCCAAACTGGGCGCCGACGTCGCCAAGGTGAAATACGCCTTCTTCGAAGGAGTCTTCGGCGACGCCATCGCCAAGGCGAATTCGGCGGGCATCGACGCGGGAACGGTCGAGTCGAAGGAGATCACGGCGGACGGAACCATCGTGGCCCAATTCGAAGAGACCGGCAAATACACCGTCGTTGCCAACATTTACGATGAGGCGGGCGAGCTTCAGGGCTACGAATTCCTGTCATTCGGCTACGTCAAGGCCGGCGACGACAAACCCGTCGTGCTGAGCGTCCGTACGGAGCTTACGTGGGAGTTCGAAGCGCAGGGACACACTCCCGAAAACTCTATCCGCTCCATTATATTCGGTGAAAATATCGAATCGGGCTACATGGGACTCTTCAAGAGTGCCGACCTGACCGGTAAAAGCAGCGAGGACCTGATTGAAATAGCCAAAACGTCCGGCAAGGCAATTACGGCTGAAGAAATTGACAAGATCAACGACACGGGTCTCTCGCTGCTTCATAAAGGCTTGAACGCCGGTACGGATTACGTGCTGCTGGTGTGGGCTTACAACGGCTATTACGGCAAACTGTACAGCGTGCAACAGACTACGGCAGGCAAACCGGATCCGCTGCAGATCCACTATACGTACGACGATGTCGAAAACGGCCTGACCAAGGCGGGCTACTGCGGAACGTGGGATTATTATGCGGTCGATGCCTATGACAAGACCGGCAACACCTCCCGTCAGTACTTCGGACAGGTAGTCGTCGAAGACGGAGGAACGACTTCCGGATATGCGGATTTCGACAACGTATTCAGCGACTACGTGAAGGTGTCCGGACTTACGGGCGCTCCTCAGGCGTTCAATGCCGGCGAATCGCAGTATATGGCGTGGAGCGGCGGCCTTCTCTACGTACTCGCTCCGCAGCTGATCGGCAACGTGACGCTTCAGGGAACGGATTACTTCGTGAACGTGGCTTATACGGCCGAGGGTGACGACGGAGTTTACAACGGACGCGGCCTGCTTTTGGGCGCGCCGGTGGCCGACGGACTGGTGGCTTTCGTGCCCAATCCCCAGCTTCAGGCATCGAACAATCTGACGTTCACGGGTATGTGGTTCGGAATCTATGCGGACTACGATCCTGCGACGAACAAATTCTCCGGCGGCGAAGGAGGCATCGTCTTCCATGAATGGCTGCTGCTCGCAGACCCGGATTTGTATCCGGCCGCCGATATGGCTTCCGTGGTAAAGGCGCTCTCCGTGCAGCCCGGCAATTACGTGGAACTCCGCGGGCCGGAGCTTGCGAAAGTAATTGTCGGCGAAAACAGAATGCCCGCCGACCGCGGCCGTGAGTGCGAAATCGTCGGCATGCCCGTTTTGGGCGCCGCCAAGGCCAAGGTGGAATTCCGTCAGGGAATCGCCGCCCGGAGTGCGGACTTCACCCGCAGGACCGGCGCGAAAATAACCGAATAAAAAACTGTTGTTCGGACAGTACGACTATCACCGGGGAGCCGGCCCGCGAGGCCGGTTCCCTTTTTAAATTCACCTACCATGACTGACAAGAAAATTTTACTGCTCGCGCTGCTGTTCCTTGCGGGCTGTGCCTCGGACCCGATGGAAGAGAGCGGCGGCAAGGAGGCTCCGGCGGCCGCCATGCGCAAAATCGTCAATGCTCCCGCGAATGCCGCGCGGGGCGAACTGCTGATCTATTTCGACGGCGATGCCGTCGGGGACGTCGAACAGACCGCCGTTGCTGCGGCGATTACGCGTACGGCGGTGACGCGCTCCGGGATAGCGCCCGTGGACGACATCTTCACACAACTGGGCGTCACTTCGCTGCGCCGCGTATTTCCCTGCAATCCGGTCGCCGAAGAGCGCACCCGCGCGGCGGGACTGCATAAATGGTATATCGTAACGTTCGGCGAGGAAGTCGATCTGGACGCAGCGGCACGGCGGCTCGCCGCCGTTTCGGAGGTGAGCTTCGTGCAGTTCAACACCAAACTGCAGCTGGCTTCGGACAACAGGGCCTGTCCCTACAGGGACGGTTCGGCGGCGACGCGCGCCGCCGCCGGAGGTTTCAACGACCCCGGCTACAAGGACCAGTGGCACTACAGCAACAACGGCGACAGAATATTTGCCGAAACGACGCGCGCCGGAGCGGATATCAACGTGGAGGAGGCGTGGAAACTCGCCGCGGGCGATCCGTCGCTGACCGTGGCGATCGTCGATCAGGGCATCAAGTACTCGCATCCCGATTTGGCGGCCAACATGTGGATCAACAAGGCCGAGCAGAGCGGTGCGACGGGCCGCGACGACGACGGCAACGGCTATGCCGACGACGTTTACGGCTACAACTTCGCGCTGGGCACGAGCCGGCTGACATGGGACGTCGAAGCTTATGACGACAAAGGCAAGAACGTCGGCGATTCGGGCCACGGCACCCACGTCGCAGGTACGGTGGCCGCCGTCAGCAACAACGGCGTCGGCGTGTCGGGCATCGCGGGAGGCACGGGCAGGAACGACGGCGTGAAACTCATGTCGTGCCAGATATTTTCGGGCGGCGAGGGCGGTTCGGCCGCCGTTTCCGCCGAAGCGATCAAATACGCCGCCGACAACGGGGCGTCGATTCTCCAGTGTTCGTGGGGCTACCCGGCCGGAGCGGTCACGACCGACAACGCCTACGCCAGCGGAGCGCGGATCGAAAAGCAGGCGATCGACTACTTCATCGCGACGAAAAACAACGCCGTTCTCGACGGCGGACTTGTGATTTTCGCTGCGGGCAACGACGCCAAGGCCATGTCCGGTTATCCGGGCGCTTACCGCGATTACATTTCGGTCACCGCCTTCTCGCCCGACTATCTGCCGGCCTACTACACGAACTACGGTCCGGGCTGCAACGTTGCGGCTCCGGGCGGCGACGCCTATATCTCGCCTTCGGGAAGCAGCGCCGCGCAGGTGCTTTCGACGCTTCCGTCCGAGCTTTACCAGTCGGATTACGGCTATATGCAGGGTACCTCGATGGCCTGCCCGCACGTATCGGGCGTCGCCGCGCTGGGGCTCTCCTATGCGCTGGCCAAAGGGAAGCAATATACGGTGGCCGAATTCAAATCGATGCTTCTGACTTCGGTGAACGACATCGACACCTACCTCGACGGCACCAAACAATCCCTGACCACCATGCAGCTGCGCAACTACCGCAAGCAGATGGGTACGGGAGCGATCGCCTACCAGCTTCTGATGCAGATCGAGGGCACACCCTGCCTGAAAGCGAAAGTCGGCGTACAGCAGCAGCTTTCGCTCGACAAGTACTTCGGCAAGGCTTCGGCGAACCTGACCTATCTCGGCGTCGAGATCTCGCAGGCTGACAGGACCAAGCTCGGTATTTCGGCGGAGCCGACCTTCGTGTCCGGGAAACTGAGGCTGCACTGCACCAAGCCGGGCGTGGCCCGAATAACGGTCAGGGCGGTTGCCGGAGGCAGCGGTCTCGGCACGGGGACATCGATGGGCGGCATGGAGATCGCCAAGGAGTTCGCCGTCATCGCCCGCGCGGTACAGACCGAAAACGGAGGTTGGTTGTAATATAAACGCATGAAGATTATGAGAAAGACTATCTATATCGTACTGGCCGCACTGGGCTTGTGTCTGTTCGCCGGCTGCGGATCGTCGGACAAGGAGAAGGTGTCGCCGCTGGTAAAACAGCTTGCAGGCGAATGGCAGCTCAAAACGTGGAACGGCGAAGCTCCGCGGGATTTCGATGCCTATGTCTCCTTCGGCGCGGACCGTTCGTTCGAAATATACCAGCGGATCGAGCAGGTGGGCTACCAGAAGTATTCGGGAAAATACGAGATCAGAAACGGGATGCTCGGCGGCGTATACAGCGACGGCAAGCCGTTCGGCAGCACTTACGACATCACTTTCGACGAGTCGGGCAATACGCTGACGCTGACCAGCGCCACGGGCGTCGCCGAGACGGGCGTTTATGTGCGCGCCGCGATTCCCGACGGGGTCAAAAACGGAGCGGCCGTGATGAAGAGTTCCCGGACGGTTCCGATCCGGCTTTTATAGAACATCGCAGGCGGGATCGCTCCCCTCTGGCGCCATGTGCGGCATCGTTAGATGCCGCACATTTTTTATGCACTTTCCACCCGGTTTCCGGCTCCGGTTTCAGCCCGCAAGCATCCCGGAAAGGTTATACTCTGGTAACGTTCTTACCTGTTCGGTTATTTTCAATCAGTTGATCTTGAGTGAGTTGTTTGGTGTTTTCAGGTGGCCGTATAGTTGCAAAGGTGCCTGCGTTCGCGCCTTTTTCCGGCATCGAAAATCGAAAACGGTACTGAAGGTCAAACCATTGGGGATATCTGCAAACCCGAATAGAGGATGCTGGCTTTCTATTTTAAAATTAATTAAAATTAACGCTTATGGTAAAAAAAATCCTACTATCGTTAATTGGAGTACTTGTGTTTGCAGCGGGGGCATTCGCCCAAGCCAAACAAGTGCGCGGTAGTGTCGTTGATGAAAACGGAGCGGCCGTGATCGGCGCTTCGGTTATCGTCAAAGGTACGACCATCGGTGTATCCACCGATCAGCAGGGATTTTTCGTTATGAACAATGTTCCGGCGAAATCCGAGGAACTGCAAATCTCCTATTTGGGGTACAAGACTGCTACGGTAGCCGTTGCGCCTGAGGTGAAGGTCACGCTCGAGCCGGATTCTCAGACCGTGGAGACGGTCGTGGTTACGGGTATGACCAAAACGGATAAACGACTGTTTACCGGTGCATCCGACCAGTTGGTCGCCGACGATGTGAAACTATCGGGTCTGGCCGATATCAGCCGCGGTCTGGAAGGCCGTTCGGCCGGTGTCTCGGTGCAGAACGTATCGGGTACTTTCGGTACCGCTCCCAAGATCCGCGTCCGCGGTGCGACGTCGATTCACGGCAGCTCGAAGCCGCTTTGGGTTGTGGACGGCGTAATTATGGAGGATGTCGCCGATATTTCGGCTGAGGACCTCTCTTCGGGTGACGCCACGACGCTGATCGGTTCCGCCATCGCGGGTCTGAACGCCGAGGATATCGAGAGTTTCAATATCCTGAAGGACGGTTCGGCCACCTCGATCTACGGTGCGCGCGCTATGGCCGGCGTGATCGTCATTACGACCAAAAAGGGACGTGCTGGCGTCAGCCATATCAATTATACGGGCGAGTTCACGTATCGTATGATTCCCTCCTACGCCGATTTCAACATCATGAACTCTCAGGACCAGATGTCCGTCTATCAGGAGCTGTACAACAAGGGCTGGCTGGGCAATTCGCGTGTCACCAACGCGTCGGCGAGCGGTGTTTACGGCAAGATGTATTCGCTGATCAATGCCGGACTGCTGGAAAACACCGTGGAGACGCGCAACCGCTACCTGCGCAAGGCCGAGTACCGCAACACGGACTGGTTCAAGGAGCTTTTCCAGAATACGGTCATGCACTCGCATTCGGTAAGTATCACTTCGGGTACCGAGAAGTCCGCCTACTATGCGTCGATCAGCGCCCTTTTCGATCCGGGATGGACGAAGACCAGCGAGATTTCCCGTTATACGGCCAATCTCAATGCGACGTATAATATCTCGGACGCCCTTACGCTCAACCTGATTACCAACGGTTCGTACCGTAAGCAGAAAGCGCCCGGAACGCTCGGCGCCACGACCGACTATGTAACGGGCGAGGTGAAGCGCGATTTCGACATCAACCCTTATTCGTATGCCCTGAATACTTCGCGCGTGCTCGATCCGAAGGAGTATTATGTCCGTAACTATGCGGATTTCAATATTCTCCATGAACTGGCGAACAACTATATCGACCTGAACGTCGCCGATGTGAAATTCCAAGGCGAACTGAAGTGGAAGGCTTTCAAGGGATTCGAGGCTTCGGCGCTGGCGTCGGTGCGCTATACCGGAACTTCGCAGGAGCATAACGTACGCGAGGCTTCCAATCAGGCGAATGCCTACCGGGCCATGGGTACGACGACGATTCGCGACAACAACCCGTTGCTGTACAAGGATCCGGATGATATTTACGCCGTTCCCGTATCGATCCTGCCCGCCGGCGGTATCTACACCCGTACGGACAACCGGCTGCTGTCCTATGACTTCCGTTTCTCCGCGACCTATAATACGACGATCAACAATACGCATATTATCAATGCTTACCTCGGTATGGAAACCAACCAGAGCGATCGTCAGAAAACGTGGTTCCGCGGCTGGGGCCTGCAGTACGATTCGGGTGAAATTCCGTTCTACGACTATCTCGTCTTCAAGAAGGGCAAGGAGGATAACTCGCCCTATTACGAAATGGGCAACACCCACTACCGCAACGTCGCTTTCTTCTTCAACGGAACCTACTCCTACAAGGGCCGCTATACGCTTAACGGCACGCTGCGTTACGAAGGTAACAACGCGCTGGGCCTGACGACCCGTTCGCGCTGGCTGCCTACGTGGAACGTTTCGGGCGCATGGAACGTCCACGAGGAAAATTTCTTCAATTCGATCAGCAAGGCCGTTTCGCACCTGTCGCTCAAGGCCTCCTATTCGCTGACGGCCGACCGCCCCTCGGTGACCAATGCGCTCGCCGTCATCCAGAGCTATTCGCCGTGGCGCCCCTCGGCCGGCGTTACCGAGTCGGGTCTGACGATCAAGGATCTGGAGAACAGCGATCTGACCTACGAGAAGAAGCACGAGCTGAATATCGGTGCGGATTTGGGCTTTCTGGACAACCGCATCAACCTGACCGTTGACTGGTACAAGCGCGACAACTTCGACCTGATCGGTCGGGTGATGACGCAGGGTATCGGCGGCCAGATCCAGAAGTACGGCAACGTCGCGACGATGAAGTCGCGGGGTATCGAGTTCTCGCTTTCGACGAAGAACATCAAGACGAAGGATTTCAGCTGGACCACCGATTTCATCTATTCGCACATGAAGAACGAGGTGACCAAGTTCAATACTTCCACCCGTGCCTTCAACCTCGTTTCCGGTATCGGTTTCTCGCGTGAGGGCTACCCGGTGAATTCGCTTTTCTCCTACGATTTCCGGGGGCTGAACGAAGACGGCGTTCCGACATTCATCAACGAAGCGGGCGTGCTGACTTCGACCGATATCAACTTCCAAGAGACCGAGCGTTTCGACAATCTGGTTTATTCGGGTCCCTCGGAGCCGACGGACGTCGGAAGCTTCGGCAACATCTTCCAGTACAAAGGTCTGCGTCTGAACGTCTTCATCACCTATTCGTTCGGCAACGTCGTTCGTCTCGATCCGGTCTTCTCCAGTATCTATAACGACCTCGACGCCATGCCGCGCGAGTTCCGCAACCGCTGGATGACGCCCGGTGACGAAAGATACACCGATGTTCCGGCTATCGTGTCGAGCCGTCAGGTGCGGAATGACAGCAAGCTGTCGTACGCCTACAATGCCTACAACTATTCTACGGCCCGAATCGCCAAAGGCGACTTTATCCGCATGAAGGAAATTTCGCTGACCTACGACTTCCCGAAGCGCTGGATCAAGAAGCTGAGAATGTCCAACCTCGCGCTCAAGATTCAGGCGACGAACCTCTTCCTGATCTATGCGGACAAGAAGCTCAACGGTCAGGATCCGGAATTCTTCAATTCGGGTGGTGTGGCCACTCCCGTGCCGAAGCAGTTTACCTTAATGCTCAAAATCGGTTTATAATTTAGTTTAAAGCATATGAAAACGAACAAATTGATATATTTCCTGCTTGCGGGACTTCTTGTTGCGGGACTCTCCTCCTGTAACGATTTCCTCGACGAGCAGCCTGACAACCGGACGATTATCGATTCGGAAGAGAAGGCTATCAAGATGCTGGTATCGGCTTATGCGGACAGCCAGCCGTGGCTTTTCCTCGAAATGGCTTCCGACAATACCGATAACCACGGCGCCAATTACGATGGCTGGAGCCGTTTCTGGCAGGAGAGCTATGAATGGAGCGATCCGACCGAAACCGACAACGAAGACGCCGCTCACACGTGGGAAGCCCACTACATGGCTATCGCCAACGCCAACGAGGTGCTCAAGGCCATCGACAAGATGGAGATGACCGACAAGCTGAGCGCCGCAAAAGGCGAAGCGCTTATCTGCCGTGCCTATGCCCACTTCGTGCTGGTGAACGTTTTCTGCCAGCATTACGATCCTGCGCATCCCGACGATCTCGGTATTCCCTATATGGAGAAGGCCGAGACGGAACTCGATCCCAAATACGAGCGCGGAACCGTCGCCGAGGTCTACGCCAAGATCGAGAAGGATATCGAAGAGGGACTGCCGCTGATAAACGACGTGATCTATTCGGTGCCCAAGTACCATTTCAACAAGCGTGCGGCCAATGCGTTCGCGGCCCGTTTTTACCTCTACTACCAGAAATGGGACGAGGCGGTAAAATACGCTACGGTGGCGCTGACCAATTCGCCTGCCGGTTCGCTCCGCAATTATGAGGAGCTGCTGGAATATCCGATGAACAACGGCGCTACACTGAATACGGCGGCTACCTACTATGTCAGTGCGGATCTGACGTGCAATTTCATGATGGCCACCGCCTATTCGTATGCCGGCCGCGTATTCGGCGGATACGGTGTCGGAATGCAGTACAATCACGGACAGATGATTGCCGATAACGAGGGCATAGACTGCACGAATACTCCCTTCGCTCCCTACACGTGGAAGTGCGAACCGCTTCGCTTTGTCAGCGGAATCGACAAAATCCTGCTGCCCCGTGTTCCCTATCTGATCGAGTACCTCGACCCGGTGGCGGGAACAGGCTACAGGCATACCGTCTATCCGCTCTTCACGGCCGAAGAGACCTTGCTGACCCGCGCCGAGGCCTATATCATGCAGAAGGACTACTCGGCGGCCCTGAGCGACATGAATCTCTATCTTTCGAATTCATGCAGTAAATACAAGACGTTGACCGAGGCCAATATTTCGAGCTGGGCCGCATCGGTTGCGGATTACGATCCCAAGAATCCGACTCCGAAGAAGCCGCTCAACCCGGCTTTCGAAATCGACCGGACGCAGGAAGGCATGATTCATACGCTGCTGTTGCTGCGCCGCTACGAGACGCTGCATTACGGCCTGCGCTGGTTCGACGTGAAGCGCTTCGGCATCGAGATTTACCGCCGCACCCTGACCAGCAACGATTTGGGAATCAAGAGCGTGGACGATACGCTGGAGGTCCGGGACAACCGCCGTGCCGTTCAGCTGCCCGCCGATGTGCTCGCGGCCGACATGACTCCTAATCCGAGATAATGATAATTCGCTGATCTATATATAAAAGTTGAACGTTATGAAAAAAACAATATTAGGATTATTCGCATTCGTCTGCGCTTTTTCGGGCAGCTCGTGTTCCGAAGACGATCTGAGCGGCACGAGTGTCATCAAACCGGAGCAGACGACGGAGACGCCTTTGGACGCGTGGCTTTACAAAAACTATATCGAGCCTTATAACATCGAGTTCCGCTACCGTTATGAGGATATGGAGAGCGACATGATCTACGATCTGACTCCCGCGAACTACGAGAAGTCGGTTCAGATGGCCAAGCTGGTCAAGCACCTCTGCCTGCAGGCTTACGACGAGGTGACCGGAAGCCGCGACTTCATCACCAGCTACTTCCCGAAGATGGTTTTTCTGGTCGGCAGTCCCGCCTATAACAACAACGGCGAGGTCGTGCTGGGTACGGCCGAAGGCGGAACCAAGATTACGCTCTATGCCGTCAACAATATGGACCCGACCAATGTGGACCTGCTGAACGAGTGGTATTTCAAGACGATCCACCACGAATTCGCTCATATCCTCAACCAGAAGAAGCCCTTCTCGACGGATTTTAATCAGATCACCGGTTTGGCCACGGGCATCCGCTATGTCGGCAACGCCTGCTGGGACGTCTATCCTTCGGAGGACTTGGCGCTTAAGGACGGTTTTATCAGCCGTTACGCTTCGACTTCGGCCGAGGAGGAGTTCGTGGAGGTAAGCTCCATCTACGTCACCAACACGGCTGCCACTTGGGAGGAGATGCTCGAAACGGCCGGCGAGGTGGGCCGTCCGATGCTCGAAGCCAAATTCGAGATCGTGGACAAATACATGAAGAACGATTGGGGAATCGATCTGGACGAATTGCGCAAAGTCGTTTTACGCCGCCAGAAAGAACTTCCGAACCTCGATTTAGATGCCACTAATTAAGTAAAAAAGGATGTTTATGAAAAAAATATTGATATTACTGGCTCTGCCCCTGCTTTTCAATTCCTGCCTGAAGGACGATGAGGATAAATTCTCGAAATCGGCGACGGAACGTATTGAAGAGGCGGTCAAGGAAGCCATCACTGTACTTCAGGGCGCAGAAAACGGCTGGCGGATGGAGTTGTATCCCGAAAGCGAGCGCATTTACGGCGGCTACACGCTTTTCCTGAAATTCAATGCCGACAATACGGTCGTCGCTTCCAGTGAGAATTTCGCTGCGGGCAAAACCGAATCGTCCTACTATTCGGTGGTTGCGGAGAGCGGTCCCGTACTCGCGTTCGACACCAATAACGACATCATCCACTTCTACTCCTCGCCGACGACGGGGGCTGAACTCGGCATCGGTACGAGCAACGGAGGTCTGGAGGGCGATTCCGACTTCATCGTCATGGAGGCTTCCGCCGATTTCGTGAAACTCAAGGGGCGCAAAACCAACAATTACGCCTACCTCTATCCGATCGAGGCGGGGGTGAATTGGAAGACCGAATTGCAGAGCTATCAGGATGCGGCTGCCAAGATGGACCTGATCTATACCCGTTGCGTGGTCGATGGCGTTGCCTATCCGATTGACTGGGAGATGAGGCTCAACAACTTCTCTTCCCGCGTTTTCAGGATCTCCTACACGCCGGCTCCCGGAGACGACGGTTCGGTCTCCGCGGGCGAGGTCGTCAAGGCTCCTTTTGTCTTTACCGAAACGGGTCTCAAATTCTATTCGCCCCTGACGATCGGAAACGCTACGGTTTCGGAGATGACTTTCAAGGAGGACTATTATTTCGAGAATGAAGACGGAAGCGTCAAGATCTATTCGCCCAAGCCCGTCCGCTCGAATAACAAGCTTACGATTAATCCGGCGGACATTACCTTCAGCAGCGCGACCGTCAATGTGACGCCGAGCGTCGCCACCGATTATTACTATTTCGACGTTTATGAAAAGGCGGATCTCGAAGGCGAGAGCGACATGGCGATCATCAAGTCGCTGATCTCCGAGATGAACTCCTTGGTCGGGACTTATACGGCCGATTTCATCGTCTCCGCTCTCGGCAAGAAGGGCGCGGCGAGCGAGATCTTCGAGGACCTCTCTTCGGAAACGGATCATGTGGTCATCGGGTTCGGCATCGTCGCTACGGAGAATGTGGTTCTGGCTACGACGGATCTTTTCAGGAAGGAATTCACTACGGAGAAGGCTCCCGAACTCGATGAGGCTTATGCCGCTTGGCTCGGTACGTGGACCGTGACGAGTACGACCTCGATGAAGTCTGCCAAGCCGATCTCCTTCGACGTCACTTTCTCCACGAAGGTCGCCAATACCAACTTTGCGCTTACCGGATGGGCCATCTCGGCTTATCGCGACCGGTTCCCCGCAATTGCCACTTTCGACAAGGAAACCGGTTATATCATGATCCAGAGCTATCAGGAGATCGGAGCTACCGGAGACGGCACCGTTCGCTATGTCGCTCTTTGCCGTGACAAGAATGTAAGCGGTAAATATTATTATCCGGTAGGCGGTTCCTATGTGGGCCTGATCGGTGCCATAATGTCTGACGGAAAGGGCAAGGTTATCGGCAATGAACTCACTCTTACGGGAGATGTGGAGGCCGAGGTGGTTATGATGGACCAGTTCGTTTACAATGGGTCCAACTATCTGGGCAAGTATAATCCGACGGCCGACTCCGGATTTACGGCCGACGACTATCCGGTCGGACCGTTTACGCTGGTGAAAAAATCTCCGGCCGCTGCCCCCGTTAAGGGGAAAGCCATGCTGGCAGGTAAATTTGCAGCTGCTGCGGACCGGAATATGAAGCCGGCCGTTCCGCAATTGACTTCGGCGCCGTCGTTCGAACGGCGTGCCGTTAATGCAAATGCAGTGATGCTCAAGTAAGATCGCTTGCATTATTGATCAAGGGGAGGGAGGAGCATCGACGGCTCCTCCCTTTTTTTGTGAAGCCGGGGTAGGGCGTGAGATGTTTCCGCAACTGAAAAAAGCAGAAAAAATGCAGCGGGCATTTGCAGATTTGAAAAAGAATTTTTACCTTTGCACCACGATAATACGGAAAGGAGTATTCCTGACCACGATATCGGGATGGTGCCATAGCTCAGTTGGTAGAGCAAAGGACTGAAAATCCTTGTGTCGCTGGTTCGATTCCCGCTGGTACCACAAAGAAAATCAACCACTTACAGCAATGTAGGTGGTTTTCTTTTTGTCTTTTCCGTAGCGGTTTTACGGTGGTTTAAGGCTTTGAGTTAAACCGAGAGTTAAACCAAAAATCACTATGGATGCAGGTGTTAACATTCTCTGTTACAAATCAAAAACTCTTGCCAACGGCGCACATCCGTTGATGATTCGTGTCTGTAAAGACGGAAAAAAGAAATACGTTAGTCTTGGCGTGTCTGTTTTACCTCAATTTTGGGATTTTACGAAGAACCAGCCTAAAAAGAATTGTCCCAACAAGGCATATATCGAAAAGATTATTGCGGACAAGAGTAGCGAGTTTGCAGAGCGCATCATCGAACTGAAAGCCGAGAAGAAAGAATTTACGGCTACAACGCTAACCGAACATCTAACAGACGGCACACGTGCAAAACGCACCGTTGGCGAGGTGTTTCTATCACAAATTGAGAACTTAAAGCAAACGGGGCGAACGGGCTATGCGTTATCGCACAGAGAGGTCTACAATTCTTTGCTGAAATTCAACGGGCATCTGAATATCTATTTTTCAGAAATTGATACCGTTTGGTTGAAACGCTATGAAACATGGTTACGGGGACAGGGCTTTTCAGAAAACACAATAGGCCGTAGATTCCGTACCCTGCGGGCTGTCTATAATGTAGCCATAGAGGAAAAGTGTGTGAAAGCGGATTATTACCCGTTCAAATCCTATAAGGTTTCCAAACTGCACCAAGCGACAGCGAAACGAGCCATAAGCAAGGCAGACATCATGCGGATTATCGAATACCGTTGTGATGATTTCTACAAGCAATTTGCAGTCGATTTGTTTGCGTTCGGTTACTTCATGGGTGGAATCAATTTCGTGGACATAGCCTACCTTAAAATGGATAATATCGTGGACGGGCGACTAATCTACACACGACGAAAAACGCATAAGTTGATAAGGCTACCTTTACAGCCCAAAGCACAGGAGATTATAGAGCGTTACCGACAAGATGGTGCGCTCTTTTTGTTTCCTATACTTTCTGCATTTCATAAAACCGAGCAACAACAACGCAATCGAGTTCACAAAGTCATTTCCAAAGTGAACGAGCGACTGAAAGAGGTAGGGAAAGAGTTGGAAATACCTATCGACTTAACGACCTATGTTTCGCGGCATAGTTTTGCCACAGTCTTAAAACGAGAGGGTGTAAGCACGTCGATAATTTGTGAATCATTAGGCCATAGTTCGGAAAAGGTTACCCAAATCTATTTGGATTCGTTTGAGAACTCGCAGATAGATGCGGCGATGGCCAATCTGCTATAAGATAAAGGGCAAACATTGACAAAGAAGCTAAATTGAGCCTCTATTGATGTTTGTCCTTTATTTTTTATATCTTTATAAAGCATAAGGAATAACAAAGTAATATACCAACCTTTCTAAATTTATTTTTATGGAAATACCAAATTATTACAAAGACACTTGTGTCGCTTACAACAGGGCCTATAATGTAATTAGCCTTGAAGAGTACAAAGCTAAAATGTTAGCTGATGTTCCAGAAACAAAAAATTTGATAATATGGCGTAGATTAATTCCAGAGGGGTGTTTTAGCAATGCTCTTTTTATCTGTGATTTCAATGGATTATTAAGGCGATACGGAGAACGGTGCAACTACTGTGAGGGGCTTGCAATATCCAAAATAGCTTTAGATAGCGATAAAGAACCGACTGTGTTAGCAGTACACCATAGCTTCATTTACTCTAATAAATACGAGTGCTATGTAGATTGTACCCCTGGCAATAAATATCATCCTAATCTATACTTATATCTTTTATCCGACGAATTGAAAGAGGATGCATTGGAAGAATATTTAGAATCTCTAATGTCCGAAGATGAGAACGGAGATGATGTAACAACCCCCAAATTTATTCACGATGATTTACCGTTAGGTGTAGATGTCCCTAAAAATTGGTTACTATCCAACGAAAAGCATAGAGATAAAGAGTGAGACAGCAAAGAGAAATATAGGATAATGTTTTACAGCCAACTTTACCCAAATCTATTTGGATAGCTTCGAGAAT
>NZ_AENZ01000082.1:0-1436 GCF_000183485.2 Alistipes sp. HGB5
CTCCAGAAAGGAGGTGTTCCAGCCGCACCTTCCGGTACGGCTACCTTGTTACGACTTAGCCCCAGTCACCGGTTTTGCCCTAGGTCGCTCCTTGCGGTCACGAACTTCAGGCACCCCCAGCTTCCATGGCTTGACGGGCGGTGTGTACAAGGCCCGGGAACGTATTCACCGCGCCATGGCTGATGCGCGATTACTAGCGAATCCAACTTCACGGAGGCGGGTTTCAGCCTCCGATCCGAACTGAGATAGGCTTTCGAGATTGGCATCCCCTCACGGGGTAGCGGCCCTCTGTACCTACCATTGTAACACGTGTGTAGCCCCGGACGTAAGGGCCGTGCTGATTTGACGTCATCCCCACCTTCCTCTCGGCTTACACCGGCAGTCCCGCCAGAGTGCCCAGCTTGACCTGATGGCAACTAACGGTAGGGGTTGCGCTCGTTATGGGACTTAACCCGACACCTCACGGCACGAGCTGACGACAACCATGCAGCACCTAGTTTCGTGCCCCGAAGGGAAATCCTGTTTCCAGAATCGTCACTAACTTTCAAGCCCGGGTAAGGTTCCTCGCGTATCATCGAATTAAACCACATGTTCCTCCGCTTGTGCGGGCCCCCGTCAATTCCTTTGAGTTTCATTCTTGCGAACGTACTCCCCAGGTGGATAACTTATCGCTTTCGCTTAGTCACCGACTGTGTATCGCCGACAACGAGTTATCATCGTTTACTGCGTGGACTACCAGGGTATCTAATCCTGTTTGCTCCCCACGCTTTCGTGCCTCAACGTCAGATATAGTTTGGTAAGCTGCCTTCGCAATCGGTGTTCTGTATGATCTCTAAGCATTTCACCGCTACACCATACATTCCGCCTACCGCAACTACTCTCTAGTTCAACAGTATTAGAGGCAGTTCCGGAGTTGAGCCCCGGTATTTCACCTCTAACTTATCAAACCGCCTACGCACCCTTTAAACCCAATAAATCCGGATAACGCTTGGATCCTCCGTATTACCGCGGCTGCTGGCACGGAGTTAGCCGATCCTTATTCGTACTATACTTTCAGACTCCTACACGTAGGAGCGTTTACCCTAGTACAAAAGCAGTTTACAACTCATAGAGCTGTCTTCCTGCACGCGGCATGGCTGGTTCAGACTTGCGTCCATTGACCAATATTCCTCACTGCTGCCTCCCGTAGGAGTTTGGTCCGTGTCTCAGTACCAATGTGGGGGGTTAACCTCTCAGTCCCCCTATGTATCGTTGCCTTGGTGAGCCGTTACCTCACCAACTAGCTAATACAACGCATGCCCATCTTTAACCACCGGAGTTTTTAACCCAAGAAGATGCCTTCTCGAATGTTATGGGGAATTAGTACCAATTTCTCAGTGTTATGCCCCTGTTAAAGGTAGGTTGCATACGCGTTACGCACCCGTGCGCCGGTCGCC
>NZ_AENZ01000081.1:0-1030 GCF_000183485.2 Alistipes sp. HGB5
CGTCATCCTCAAATGCCATATCCATTGGTTTCCGCCTTTGCATTCTAATAGATGTTTTATAACGCTTGTAAACCTCCCATCCATCAGTTTCATATTTGGTCACCAATTCATTCTGCACACTCTCAAACATAAATTCTTTCGCTTTTGCCGAGAGCACGGTTGTTAGGGATTTCCCCGAAACCAATGAATTGAGAATATTTTGTTTGGTCTCTTCTTTCATGTCTCTTATTTTATAAGATTGGTAAAAATATATTCTTTGGTTTGACCTCGTTTTGCATTTATTCCCCCAATAAGGCTCGCACGATTCAATTCTATGCACCAATCTCCATTATTGAATATTTCTTTAATGGTTTCATGAGCAGCATTAGTAAGAATATAGTATGCTCCAATTTTTTTGATATATTGGATCAAAGAGTTTAACCTAATCTGATCTTCCAAAGAAAATATTTTTTGGTTATATTTGATAAACCCGTTGTTATTATGCGAGACTGTATATGGCGGATCCAAAAACACCAAATCATTAGGCTTTATATTTTGTCTTACAAGATCGAAATCCCCATATCTGAGAATTGCATTTTGTAGTGCGTTGCTTACATCTAATAACGTTTTTTCATTGAGAAATTCTTTTTCTCTAAATCCATAGGGAACATTATATTCCCCCTTGAGATTCACCCTATATATACCGTTAAATGAAGTCTGATTTAGATATATAAAACGGGCCGCTCTTGTTATTTCATCTTGGGGATGTTCGCTTCTTATTTTGTAATATGAATCTTTATCGTTGCTATATGTGCATAAAACTTTAATTATATCATACGGGGAATCTCTTAAAGCAATGTATGTTTTTATAAGATCTTCGTTAAGATCAGATAAAAATGCTTGTTGTGAAGGCTTGATTGATAGAAATACGGAAGCTCCTCCTAAAAAAGGTTCATGGTAATTATCAAATGCGGTATCTCCTATTATTTGAGGAAGATATTTGATTAACCAATTTTTTCCACCAGCCCATCTTAAGCATGGTTTTACTATA
>NZ_AENZ01000080.1:0-639 GCF_000183485.2 Alistipes sp. HGB5
ACCCGACGAGAATTTCGAGTAGACGCGCACGCCGCCGACCAGTCCGAGGATTGCCGCGACGGCGAAGATCAGCTTCGTTAGCGGGTCGAAATAAGAGGTGACCATGTTCGTGGCCTCGCTGATGCCGGCCATGCCGTTGCCCTGCGCAAAGGATAGGAGTGCGGAGCACAGGGACAGAATCGTGAAAATTGCTCTTTTTTTCATAAAACAGGTAGTTTGGTTAAGGGTGTGAAAAAGGCCGCAGCCTGCTTTGGGAGCATTCTGCGACCGGATACATCGTATTTCCTGCTGCGGGAAAGGCGTCAGCCGTATTCGTTATTCCATTTCATGTCGTCTCTCGTTTACGTGTCAGGCAAAGGCCCGGATGTCGAAGTTGGCAATGGCCTGCCGCTCCTCGGCCGTGGCATCGCCCATGACGGCGCTCTCTCCGAAGTCCAGCTCTCCGAGCATCGCATGAACCTCCGCATCGCGGAGTTCTGCTCTGGCGGGGAGAGCCGGAAGCGGAGGTCGGGCGCCGGCAGGCGCTTTGGGCTCCGCAAGTTCGCCGTCTTCGCCGATCGAGGGCCGCACGACAAGGGTGTTCCACCCCTGCATCGCGGACTTCTCTTCCGAAACCGGGGCAAATATAACATCTCCGTG
>NZ_AENZ01000079.1:0-21531 GCF_000183485.2 Alistipes sp. HGB5
TTTAGTTAATAAAAAAGGGTTTTGTTATCGTTTTCGTTGCATTTGCGATTCGCTTCCCTGCCGCAGACCCCTGCAAGGCCGTTTTCCGAAGGGTCCGTAAAAGCAGAGAGGGATACACCTCGTCCGGAGTATCCCTCGTTACTTATATTATATAGCCACGATGATCGAGTTTCGTTCGTTTTCGCACGTTATAAAAGCCCCCCCCCGCGTATATGCGGAAAAGGTGCGAACAGACCGATATATTGACTAAGTCAGCCATAAGTTTCATAGCACAAATATAAATCAAATATTCCGACGCCGCAATAGAACATGCGAAATTTTTATCAAACAAATTTTCAGTGCGTTGCCGGGGCCGCCGGAGGGGCTTCCGGCACGTTCCTTGCGCCCGCTGCGGCGTATGCGGAACTTCAGGGAAAGATACTGGCGCTATTCGCTTTTCGTGCTGATCCTCGGACTGGGGATCACGATCTGCATCGAGCTGACTCCGTTTCTGGGCGGTCTGCTCGGTGCGGCGACGATCTACGTGCTGCTCCGGCGGCAGATGCAGGTCCTGACGGCCTGCCGCCGCTGGCGGCGCAGTCTTGCCGCCTCGCTGCTGCTGGCCGAGGCGGTGCTCTGTTTTCTGGTCCCCATCAGCCTGATCGTCTGGATGGTGGTCAATCAGGTGCAGGACATCACGCTCCGGCCCGATTCGATCATTACGCCGCTCAAGCACATCGCGGCGCTCATTCACGAGAAAACCGGCTACAACCTCTGGCAGGAGGAGAATATCTCGTCGATGATCGGCATGATTCCCAAGCTGGGGCAGTGGGTCGTGTCGAGCATTTTCGATTTCGGGGTCAATATCGTCGTGCTGCTGTTCGTGCTTTACTTCATGCTGATCGGCGGCCGCCGCATGGAGGAGTACTGCCGCGAGATACTTCCCTTCGACAGCTCGGTGAGCGGCAGCGTCATGCGCGAAGTGCATATGATCGTCCGCTCGAACGCCATCGGAATCCCCCTGCTGGCCGTGGTGCAGGGTATCGTGGCCTACATCGGCTACCTGATCTTCGGCGCTCCCAGTCCGCTGTTCTGGGGCGTGCTGACCTGCTTTGCGACGATCATCCCGATCTTCGGCACGGCGCTGGTCTGGCTGCCGCTGGCCGGATACATGGCCCTTGCGGGCGAGTGGGGGCCGGCCGTGGGGTTGACGCTGTACGGCGGACTGGTGGTGACGCACGTGGACAACGTCGTGCGTTTCGTGATGCAGAAGAAGCTGGCCGACACGCACCCGCTCGTGACGATCTTCGGCGTATTCATCGGCCTCTCGCTCTTCGGGTTCATGGGCGTCATCTTCGGTCCGCTGCTGCTTGAGATGTTCGTCTTCTGCGTCAATATCTTCAAGAAGCGCTACCTCGACGGCACGCCTGATAAACAGCTCTTTGTGCCCGGCGGCGCTGTTAGGGCGCATGGCCCGGAAGCCCCTGCGGGGCGGGGTGTTTACGAAAAGTAATCTTTTCGGTCGTTTTTTGTGAAAATTCCGTGCAAAATAGTTGGAATTTGAAATTGTTTATTATCTTTGTTATTGGAATAACAGTAAAGACGGGAAACAAGAACCCTTAATTCAAATATCACAATGGCGAGAAATCTCAAAATCAGAGACCTTACGTTGCGCGACGGACAGCAGTCCTCGTTCGCGACGCGCATGTCGCAGGCGCAAGTAGACCGCTGCCTGCCGTACTACAAAGATGCAAATTTCTATGCGATGGAGGTCTGGGGCGGTGCCGTGCCCGACTCGGTGATGCGCTATCTCAATGAGAATCCGTGGACGCGTCTGGAGACCATTCACAAGGCCGTCGGCAACGTGTCGAAACTCACGGCCCTGTCGCGCGGCCGCAACCTGTTCGGCTACGCTCCCTATCCCGACGACGTGATCGACGGCTTCTGCCGCAACTCGATCGAGAGCGGGCTGGGCATCATGCGTATTTTCGACGCCCTGAACGACGTGGACAACGTCAAATCGACGGTCAAGTACGTCAAGCAGTACGGCGGCATCGCCGACTGCGCGGTTTGCTATACGGTCGATCCGAAATACCCCGAACCCGGTTTCTTCGCCAAGCTCATGGGCAGGAAGAGCCACGAGCAGGTCTTCACCGACGCCTATTTCCTCGACAAGGCCAAGCAGATGGCCGCGCTGGGCGCCGACATGATTACGATCAAGGACATGTCGGGTCTGATTCCGCCGCGCCGCGTCGCCACGCTGGTCAAGCTGTTCAAGAAGAACATCGACATTCCGGTCGATTTCCATACCCACTGTACGCCCGGCTACGGCCTTGCATCGGTGCTTGCGGCGATCATCGCCGGCGTCGATGTCGTCGATACCAACTGCTGGTATTTCGCCGAAGGCACGGGCGCCCCGGCCATCGAGCTGGTGCACGTCTTCTGCAAGAAGCTCGGTGTCGATACCGGTGTGAACATGGAGGCCGTCGCCAAGATCAACACCCAGCTGCGCGAGATCCGCAAGGAACTCAACCAGTCGGTATTCGGCACGGAGAAACCCGAACCCAAGCCTTTCAATCCGCTCACCGACACGCTGCCCGCCGAGATCGACGCGCTGTTCGACAAGGCGATCAAGGCCGCTCAGGCCGACGACGAGGCCGCGACGATCGACGCCTGCCGCAAGATCGAGGCTTACTTCGGCTTCCCGGCTCCCAACGAACTGGTGCAGAAGGCCGAGATTCCCGGCGGCATGTATTCGAACATGGTGGCCCAGCTCAAGCAGCTCAAGGCCGAGGATATCCTGCCGCGCGCCATGGAGCTGATTCCGTCGGTGCGTCTGGCCGCGGGTCTGCCGCCGCTGGTGACCCCGACTTCGCAGATCGTGGGCGCGCAGGCCGTGAACTGCGCCCTCGACGAGAAGGCCGGACGTCCGATGTACACCAACAAAAGCTCGCAGTTCGTGGGGCTGGTGAAGGGCGAGTACGGACATACGCCCGTGAAGATCGATCCCGAATTCCGCTTCAAGATCTGCGGCGTCCGCGAGGAGACTCCCTACGATACGTCGAAATACCAGATGCAGCCCAATCCGGAGCTTCCCGAAGCCGGCGGTGTGAAACTCGCCGCCAACGAAAAGGAGGTCCTGCTGCTCGAACTCTTCCCGCTGGTCGCCAAGAACTTCCTGACGGACATGAAGGTCAAGGCCTACGCCGCTTCGAAGCCCGCGGAACCCAAGGCCGAGGAGAAGAAGGCCGAAGAGAGTGTTGCGGCCGCCATTACGGGCAATACCGTTACGGCGCCGCTGCCCGGCCGCATCATCGAATTCAAGGTGAAGGTCGGCGATACGGTAAAAGCGGGTCAGGAAATCGTTGTTCTCGAAGCCATGAAGATGGAGAACTCCGTGACGACCGATTACGCCGGCACCGTCAAGCAGATTCTGGCGCATCCCGGCGACAACGTGGCCACCGACGCCGTGCTGGTCGAGATCGTATAGTTCCCTCCGGCCTGTTTATCCGAAGAAAAGCTGCCCGCGTTCTGCGGGCGGCTTTTTTTGATTGCGGATTCGGTAAATATCGCTATATTTGTTCCATCGATTAATTTAACCTCAGATTTATGGCATTTTTCAAAGAATTCAAGGAGTTTGCCCTCAAGGGTAACGTGATGGACATGGCCGTCGGCGTAATCATCGGCGGCGCTTTCGGCAAAATCGTGTCGTCGCTGGTGAATGACATCCTGATGCCGCCGATCGGGGCGCTGATCGGCAATACCGACTTCTCGCAGCTGCGGCTCGATATTTCGAAGTTCCGCGACATGACTTCGAGCGCCGTGCATGCCGTCGGCGACGCCGTGACGGGCGGAGGCGAGACGGTGGCGCAGGCCGCCGCAGAACCCGTCTACTGGAATTACGGCGCTTTCATCCAGCAGTGCATCGACTTTACGATTCTGGCGTTCTGCGTCTTCATGATGGTGAAATTGATGAACCGCCTGATGAAGAAGAAGGAGGAGGCCCCTGCGCCCGCCGCCGAACCGGTGCTGTCCAAAGAGGAGCAGCTGCTCACCGAAATCCGCGATCTGCTCAAAGAGCAGAAGAAATAGGGGATATCATCCCGAAAAGAGGAGTCCGGCCTATTGGTCGGACTCTTTTTTGTGCGAGTACTCCTGCAGTACGTAGGTGGTGAAGATCGGGAAGAACATCATGCCCAGCGAGGGGAGCAGCACGCAGAATATCTTGCCGATGGCCGTCACGGGGAATATCTCGGCCCCGACGGTCGTGACGTTCATCCACGCCCACCACAGCGCGTTGCCGAAACCGTGGAGCTTGCTGTTCACGAGTATTTCGTAATCGTAGAAGACCAGCGCCGAAATATAGGTGAAGACGACCACGGTGAAGATGTAGGCGAAGAAGAGTTTTCGGACCTTGTTGTCCACGAGCCACTGCACCACGATGTAAAATGCGAGGAACGCCCGCATCAGCGGCATGATGCCGATCAGCATGGCCCAGTAGCGGGGGAGTTCGGCGCCGCTCCAGTCGATGATGTTCAGATAGGGTATCGAAATCAGCAGTACGAGGAAATTGCGGGCGAAGAAGCGGCCTTTGCGCTCCGAGGCTGCCCACCGTACGAAGAAATCGCATAGGAAAAGGATGCAGACCACGAGCTGGATGATCAGGTAGTTGCGTGAAAAGTGCATGTGGTCGCCGGCGATTATTTCCCACGAAATGGCGGCGAGCAGAACCACTCCAGCGATTACTTTGAGGATGCTCAGGCAGTTACGGATCTCCGTGCGTGTAGATTCTGACAGGGACATATTTTCGGTTTACGTGTACTGGGCTCAAAATCAGTGCCAAAGCGTCTGAATGCGAATTTTTCGTCGATTTTTTGCCCGAAGATTTTGCACGATCGAAAATTTCTATTACCTTTGCACTCGCTTTGATAGCAATGGCGGGTTAGCTCAGCTGGTTAGAGCGCATGATTCATAATCATGAGGTCCCGAGTTCAAGTCTCGGACCCGCTACCATGAAAATCAAGAGGTTAGAACAATCGTTCTAACCTCTTTTCTTTTTGCGTGCATGCAATTTGCATGCAACCGGAATTTAAACCCCCATCTCACATTTTCAGGGGTGTCAATCAGAATAAGGCAAGAACAGGATTCTCAATTAACCCTATTTCTATCATATGTTGTTTCTGCTCTTGAGTTAAAATTGGTACAGCGATAATTAGCAAGTGCTTTGCTCTTGACGCTGCTACATATCCTAATCTTTTATATTCAACATTATTCGAATTAAACCATTGCTCAAAATGGCCGCCTTTTGAGTGTTTGTCTTTTTCTGATATTAAGAGTACCGAATCGAAAGTTTGCCCTTTAGCATCGTGAATGGTTGTAATGGGCAATTCATTAATATTGTTCATTGCCTCCAAATATAATAATACTTCTTCATTACCATATCCATTTGGTAATCTTTTTGTTTTCGCATTGTCAATATTATCAGAACATTCCGGGAAATCATTCTTTAGTTTGTCAAAATATGTACGAGCTTTTCTAGCCCATTCACACCACTTATATTTCTGCCCTTGTAGGTTTTCAAATGGGAATAATAAATCATCTATTCCCGCAAGAATGTTCATAATTAGTTTTCTCCACGTTAATGACTCAAAATTGGAAGGACAAAAGAAATCTCGCTTATTGCCATCTCCGTTATAGCAGACTTGACTTAAATACTTACCAGCATAATATATTGAGAGTTGAGTATCTGTTTTTGTTTTTGCTGTTTTTTTCCATAAGTATATAGCCATGGCTAATAAGGTGTAAGGATTATTCTCATCTATCATGTTACCCATGAACTTATTTCTAAAATTATTACTCCGGACCAATATACTACTATTGCATGGGGCTATATCACTTTGTTTCAAAAAATCAACATATCTCCGAGGAAGAGTAAAAAGCGTATCATCATCATATTCCCATACTAACACGCTTCTATCAAATAGTGCTTGTCTTTTTCCTTTTATCGGAGGATTACTTGGTATAATATGGGAAAAACAATTAACTATGGATTGATTACTTCTATAATTATCTGTCAATGATAACTTGACTATATCATTTCGTCTAACATATTTAAGTAAATATTCAGGATTAGCTTGTCTAAAACCATATATAGATTGATTGATATCTCCTACAAGGATTAATCTAGTTCCATTTTCTCTTAAAATACTCAATAACTCAATTTGTACAGGAGATAGGTCTTGACACTCATCAATTATTATTAGCGGAAATCGCGTTGCTAGTCTAGTAGCGATTTCTTTTCTTTGCATTAATAATTTAAAGCAACAATTTTCTACGTCTTCAAATGTAAAGAACCCCTTTTCATTAAAGGCGTTCTTCGTTTTCATAAACGATTCATATACTTTTTTATTAGTTAACCAATCTTTATCAGCGCGATAGGCCCTAAAGGCATCACTATTCAAATAATCGCTTAGAGAAACCTTTGCTCTGTCAATGATAATAACAAAATCTTGGGAAATACAATCGAAGTAATACTTATTAGCAAAAATAGGTATCGTTCTCGTTGCTGTTATATATCCTGTCTTGCAACAATATGCATTAAGAAAATTTGCATTACTACCAACCTCAATAATAGAAACTTTATGATTCTGAACATCAGAGGTACAAAAAGGAATAAATATATAATTATAAATCCAACTATCTAAGGTTCCAATAAAATGAGGGTGGCTTGAGGCACGATTACCTGCATATTTTTCGATTCGACTTTTTATTTCACCCGCCGCTTTATTAGTAAATGAGATAATGCAAAATCCACAAAACACTTCTTTCCAAGTTCTAATTTCATATGCAGATTTCAATCCTATTACCTCTGTTTTGCCAGCACCGGGACACGCCTCTAAATAACAACTATGACTGATATCATGCAGAATAAAATCGAGTTGATTCTCTGATAGCTTTTCTATTTCAGGATCATTCGTATCTATTGACAAGCCTAATTGCTCGTATATTCTATTTCGCTTCTTTTTCATCATCCTTATTGATATATGGTTCTACCAACCAATCCAAAGCGTTTTTAATATATGTGGGCACTATTAGTCTGATTTCTTCGTTAACCATTTTTAACGCTAATAATTGGGCAAATTCACCTTTCGTTATAAAGGTCCCATTTTCAATAGTATCTAGGAGAAATTTGGCTGCTTCAGCTTTTTCCGTGAAAAATGCTTCCATATTCTCTTTATCAGTATCACGCTCTTTTTGAATCCAATCTATAGTAGAATATTCTGTGGCTTTCCTTTTTGTTGCCCCATTTGTATCTATCTTTTCAAGTAGAAGGTTAAATAATGGAATAATATTCCCTGTCTCAAGAGCTAAATCATATTCAAATGTTTTCAAGTTTGTAAATAACCGTGCATTTTTTGAGTTCTGCTCCAATTGTTTTATCATAAACAAAAGTCTATTGTCTCCTTCTGCATATTTTATTGGGGCAGTATCTTTAGGAGGATCATTATCTGTTATTCCTGCACAACGCACATTTATACTAGCACATCTGGTAAGTTCACCTTCCTTTTTAATTGTATATCCTCCAAATATTTGCATGAAATAATCAAAATATACACCCCCTATATTTATTATTGATATACCAAAATCTTCGAGAGTGTTTAGTTCAGACTTTAATCGCCCCTGACGGATTAGGTCTGCAAAATAAACTTTTGCCAACTCAGGGAGTAGTAACATTTCAGCAATACCCTCAACAAATAATACATTTTTTGCAAACAGTAATGCGCATTTTGTAGTGTCGAGCCATCTCGAAAGAAAAAACTTACAATTATCATTAAACCCACACTCACTTAATGATATATAATCTGGATTCTTGCCTAACCCTGTACATGACAGTACCTTCACATTATCGATACCCACGGCAGATGCTACTATGGAAGAGTGAGTGGTTATAATAACCTGAATATTAGCCTCTTTAGATTTGCTAGATATAAAATACAACAACTTTGATAATAATTGAGGGTGCAAGTGAGCTTCGGGCTCTTCAATCAACAGAATCTTATGTAATGTTTCATTTTTGCTCAAACCCTCTAATTCAGCTAATACTGTCGCTAAATACAAAATATTATTGTGTCCCAAACTATTCTCATTGAGGTCTCGAAACATTTCATACTCATTGACCTTACCAGCATTGGGGATTATAGGATAAAATAATAGCCGTAATCTTTCAACAATACGATTGAAGTTAATTTCAGCAAACTGGATCATAGCATCTTGACCAAAAATGGTTCCCGCGCTTTCAATTATATTTCTTTTAATTGTCGCATCGACTTTTTTTATAGTTTCATCCTCTAAAAGTTTTTGTTGAAATGTACTGAATTCAGTCTCAAGAGGATGTTTCTCTCCCTCAGGGATAGCAGGACTTAAATTTTTAATTAATCTTGCTAAACGTGAACCCTTATACGATTCTAATTTTTCAAGAGCGTTTCGAAGAGGGGGAAGATATATACAATGAATTGCGTCAAGAAGATTCCACTCAAAAATACCGGAAGCGATCTTATTCCCCCATATATTCCGCTTGTATCTACCTTTGTTATCTTGTTTGTTTTCAGCGTTGAAATTAAGCAAGGCTTCTATCATATTATCTGGATTAATCCATGGCAGGTATGCTACTTGCTCAACGTCCGATAATTTATTAAACCGTGCAGATATCTTAATATTGTCACTGCCTAAACTTTTAGCAGGTTTATCAAATGGTCGATGAAAATCAGATGCAGAAATACCTATACGCCCATATTCGTCTTCATTTAACAGAAGCCTTATTGCGTCAATAATAGCAGATTTTCCCGAACCATTTTCTCCAACAATTACTGATAATCCCTCATTAAAAGTTGCGCGAAAATCGCTTCCAAACAATTTATATCCGCTGATATTAATTTCAGATAAATACATATTAAATCGCTTGTTTGATGATTACTATCTTCAAAGTTAGTGAAAAAAGTTGCTAAATATCTACAAGATATAAATGATATGAAAATTATTTGGAAATCCCGGCTACTATCCGTAGTTTTGTTACGACATACATACACGGAAAGTGTAAGTTTATTCTTGAGCTGTGAACGTAGGAAATTCACTTTTAGGAAAGAATAAGCCGACATCTTCCCGCGTCGTATCCATCCATGGATATGGGCGTGGGGCTGTTGCTTATTTTAATAAATCAGTTGATAAATATATCAATCTGACAAACAGACTTTTAAGAAGATTTTACAGGGGTTTTAGTAACGATTTGGAGAATGTGCGAAATTCGCTACTTTGCGTAATCATCTTGTCAAATAACCCTTGTCAAAAACAAAGGTAGGAATTTTCTTTGAACTTGCAAAAATATTCGATTTAAGTGCTAAATACAAAACGAAGGCACGAGGTTATGAGCCTCGTACCTTCTTCCCTTTTATTTCTTGTTACCGTGTTAGATGGCTTTGATGACGAATGGGCAATAAGATTAAAATGGTTTTCTGCAAATTACGAAAAATAATTGATATATAGCCTATTTTCCGGTAATAAAAATGTAGCGACGGTGTTTCACAACTCTGTCGCTACCGCTACAACTAAAACAAGTTTTTAACCTTAATTTTTATCTTCATTACAAATGAATACAAAATAGTTGATATTTGCAAATCATCTGTCCGTTTCCGGTACGAGCCATTCGGGGGCATGAAAAAATGGTATGCCGCATGATAGTGGTCGGAAATGCGCCGGAGCCCGATTCGGATGTGTCGGATGGAAAAAAGGACTCCGTCGTATAACGACGGAGTCCCGGTTTATGAGTGAAACGGATCGGCGGGGTTAGAAATTGCCTTTGTCCTTGCGGTCCCACCACAGACGGGTGCCACCGGTGTCGCCGTCGCCTTTCACTTCGGAAGATTCAGCCTTCAGCAGCTGGATGGCATTGTTCACCTCGACGGTGTTGGAGCTCAGTTCCGTTTCGTTGTACAGCAGGCGGCGCGGGCCGAGCTGCGTGTCGATGATCGAGGGGGCCAGATTTTGCTTCGGACGGAAGAGTTTGGGGTAGCCCGTGCGGCGGTAATCGGCCCACGCTTCGGTCGAGAGCGGGAAGTTGGCGATCCATTTCTGGGTGATGATGCGTTCGAGCTTTTCTTCATTCGAAGCGCCTTCGTCCCACTTCACCGTGATACTGGTGGTCGGATCGGAGTTGTATTCCGGCTTCCACGGGTCCGTATAACCCTCAGGTGAGGAGGTATCGTCGTTGATGTAGCTGCTGATAGCCGCATCGTCGATAGCCGCCCAGTCGGGGGCCGTCAGTTTCTTCTCGGTCCATGCTGCCGCGGCGTCGGACTGTCGGTAGCTCTTCTGGTTGCGGATGGAAACCTCGATACCCTTTTCATAGAGTTCCTTTACGCTCTGCTGCCCGGCGTCGGTCCAGCGAAGTTTGGCTTCGGCGCGCAGGAACCAGCCTTCGGCGGCGAACATGATGGGCTGCGGCGTCGCATATCCGCCGGCCAGAAACGAGTAGTAGACGCGCTGGTTGTCGTTGCCGCCGTTCTTATTGCCCAATTCGCAGCCTACGGGAACTCCGATGTATTGCGCTCCCTTGCGGATCAGGATGTCGCTTTCGTTGTATATGTCCTCGTTGTTCTGGTCTTTCTCGCCTGTCGGTTCGGCGGTCTTCTTGACCAGATGGCGGACGTTGGTGGTGAAATAGAGCGGGCGGCGCGGGTCGTTGTAGCCGTTCATGAACGCTACGATCGACGAACCGATGCCCGAATCCAGCCAGTCCATCATGCGGCGCAGTTCGTTCGAGTAGGACTTGTTGATAAGGATGTCCTTGTCTTCGAGGACTCCGGCCTGAATGGCTTCCTTGGCGTATTTTTCAGCATCGACGGGGTTTACCTTGACGATGCGCAGCGCCATGCGCAGCTTGAGCTGGTTGGCGATCTTCTTCCAGAGCGTGCGGTCGCCGTTGCACCAGCAGTCGAACGATGCGAGACCTGCGGTCTCCGTATCCAGTCCTTCGAGCGCTTTGTCCAGCTGTGCGAATATCGCCTTGTAGATATCTTCCTGTTTGTCGTAGGCGTAGCTGCTGGGGCGTTCGGCCAGTTCGTCCGCTGCGAGGACCGACGAATAGGGAACCGGGCCGTAGGTGTCGGTATACTGGAGCAGGTTATACGCTTCGACGATGCGGGCTACGGCTGCGAAGTCATGCTGTCCGGCGGCGTCGCACTGTTTGATCAGCCGGCGGGTGTTGTTGAATATTTTCTGCATGAAGTTCTCGTGCATGCCGCCGCAGAACCCGCGGGCGAGGTCGTAACGCGCCATCGTCCAGTTGCTGTGCGGCACCTCGAAATAACCGCCGTAGTTGTCGATCGACAACGAGGTCCAGTACTGGAACAGGTTCTGGTGGGTGGGGTAACTGAACGAGAGGGGAGTGGAGAACTGCGCTTCGAACGGCAGTTCTTCGGGGTCGATCTCGTAGGGATTGGTGTTCAGCTCTTCGAAATCTCCCGTACAACTTCCCAACAGTGCGAGGGGAAGCGCCATTGCGGTAACGTTTCTAAGAATATTCTTGAGTTTCATAATGTGTAAACGCTTTTGATTAGAAATTCAGTTTCACGTTCAGACCGAAGCTGCGCGTGGTCGGCAGGTTGAAGACATCGAAGCCTTGCAGGCCGTTGCCCGTACCCATCGACACGTCGGGATCCATCGGGGCGTCTTTGTAGAAGAAGAAAAGGTTGCGGGCGATGAACGCAAGGGTCAGGTTCTTCGACTGGCCGAACAGGTTACGGAAAGTGTAGCCCAGCGAAATCTCGCGCATACGGACGTTGGTCGCGTCGTATACGTAATCCTCGACGTTGTAGACCGAGTTGAAGCTTGTCGCGCCCACCACGTCGTAGTAAGCCTTGACGTTCGAGAATTTGATGCCCTCGCGCATCACGTAGCCGCGGTCGCGCGCCCGGCCCGTGCGTTCCGATACGCCGTATCCGTCGAGTGTGGCCTCGGTCATCGAAACGACCTTGCCGCCGATGCGGAAGTCGATGAGCATGCTCAGTGTCAGGTCCTTGTAGCGGAACGTGTTGTTCCAGCCCATGTTCCACTTCGAGTTCATGTTGCCCATGTATTTCAGGTCGGAATTCTGCTCGCCGCCGTTTACGGGGATCTGGTAGTCGGCGCCTTCGGGGGTTTCCGTCACCAGTTTGCCGCTCTCGTCGCGTTTGAGCGTGCGGACGTAGAGGTCGCCATACTGGCCGCCTTCATAGAGGATCACTTTGGCGCCGCCCAAGTTGGAGACCGTTACGCCGTCTTGGATACCGTCGAAAAGCTCGATGATCTTGTTGTCGTTGTACGAGAGATTCAGATCGGTGGACCATGTGAATTCGTTGCCGAAGTCTTGGAACCAGCCGGCCGTCAGTTCGAAGCCTTGGTTCTGGACGTTGCCCGCATTGACGAACTGCGATTTGTAACCGCTCTCCCACGGCAGCGTCACCTCGAAGTACTGGTTCTTGGTGTTGGTCTTGTAATAGGTGGCGTTTACGTGCAGACGGTGCTGGAAGAACTCTCCGTCGAAACCGACCTCGAACGAGTGGGTCTTTTCGGGTTTCAGCGTGCGGAACGGCACCGATTTGGGCGGGTTGATGGCGCCTTGGTCGCCGTAGGTATAGCGCGGATTGGTCTTGTAGACGGGGACGTCGTTGCCGACGATGGAGTACGAACCGCGGAATTTGAACAGGTCGATATTCCGGCCCATGTCCACGAAACGGTTGAGCAGAAGGCTGGCGCCCACCGAAGGATAGAAGAACGAGTAGCCGTCGGTGTAAGCGAGGGCCGACGACCAGTCGTTACGGGCCGTCACGTCGAGGAAGAGCGCCTCTTTGAAGCCGAACGTGACAGCTCCGAAGACCGAGTTGAGCCGTTTGCGCTCCAGTCCCATGGTCGTGCCGTTCTTGTAGAAATTCGACGGGTTGAAGATGTTGGGATAGTAGGCGCCGCCGTTGCCCGGAGCGACGAACTTGCTCTGCTCGTAGAGCAGGCTCACGTTGTTCGAACGTGTCTGCATCATGCTGGTGCCGAGGGTGGCGTTGAGCGAGAAATCGTCCCACGTATGGTTGTACTGGGCGAGCAGGTCCGCATAGAGCTGTTCGCTGAAGTAGCGGTTGTCGTCCATTTTGCCGTAGGTGTATTTATTGCCGTAGGACGACGCGTAGTGGTTGCGTACGTAGTGTTCGTCGGCGCGCTCGTAGCGCATGCGGCCCGTGAGCGAAAGTCCGTCGATGATCTGGTATTTGATCGATCCGCCGAATTCGTAGCGGTTGCGTTCGACGACGGGGCGTTCGCGGTTGAGCAGCCAGTAGGGGTTGCTGTTGGTCTCGTCGGTGGTAGTCACCCAGTTCTGGACGTTGGCGTTGAGCTCGCCGTTGTAGGTCTCGAAGTTGCTTTTGTAGCCGTTCCAGTCGCCGCCGCGCGGGAAGGTGTAGGTGCCGACGAGCGGGTTGAAGACGAAACCGCCGGCCGGCTGGTTCGAGATGTGCTGGTTCACGTATTTGGCGTTGAAATCGACCTTGATGTGGTCGTTGAAAAGGTCGAAACCGACTTTGGCGTTGAGCGTGTGTTGCGAGTAGTCGTTTTCAGGGGTGATGCCGCCGGATGTTACGTTGCCGTAGGAGAAGTAGGCTCGCAGGTCTTCGGCGCCGCCGTTGATCGAGATCGAGTTGTTGGTCGTCCAGCCCGTACGGAAGAACTTCTCGGCGTAATCGGGAGCCTTCGACGCGAGTTTGTCGCCCCAACTGTATTGGCCGTTCGCCCCGTATGTGTTCTGGAATTCGGGCAGCGAGAGCGGGGTGTCAATGGTCGTGTTGCTCGATACGTTCACCGCCAGACGCCCTGCCATGGCCGATTTGGTCGTGATCATGATGGCGCCGTTGGCGGCTACCGCACCGTAGAGGGCGGCGGCCGACGCGCCTTTCAGCAGGGAGATCGAGGCGATGTCGTCGGGGTTGATCGTAGACATGGCGTCGCCGCCGTCGCGCTGGGCGCCCCAGTTGCTGTCGACCTGATCGGACGTGATGTTCATCATCAGGGGGACGCCGTCGACGACGACCAGCGGCTGGTTCGAGCCGTTGATCGACTTGTTACCGCGGAAGAGTATTTTCGACGATCCGCCCGCGCCCGTCGAGTTCGGGGTAATCTGCAGACCGGCGGCCTTGCCCTGCAGCGCGTTGATCATATTGACCGACTTGATGTCGGCCACGTCATCGCCGCCGACCGTTTCGGCAGCATAGGAGAGTGTTTTCGACTGACGTTCGATACCCATGGCAGTCACTACGACTGCGTTCAGCTGGTTGGCGGTCGTCGTCATCAGGATGTCCAGTGTCGTCTGACCTGTGTAGGTCACCTCGTAGGGGTCGTATCCTACGTAGGTTACTTGCAGTACGTCGCCGGGCTGCAACCCTTCCAGACGGAATTTGCCGTCCATGTCGGTTGTCGTTCCGCGCGTCGTGTTCTTCACAATCACCGTTGCTCCGAGAAGCGGCCCGGAGTCGTCTTTGATCAGGCCTTCAAGGGTGCTGCCCCCCCCCCTCCTGCGCGTAGGAACGCAGAGCGGTAGCCGGCGCAATGAGGCAAAAGGACGTCATCAGAGCAAAGCAGATGAAAAGTGCTCGGTTGGTTAATTTCCTCATAAATAAGTGGGTTTTAGTTGAACAAGAGTAAAGATTCCGGAGTGACGCCGTATCTTTGGTTTGATAGAAAAAGCAGTGTTATAGCGGCATATTTTAATGTTAAAAAGTAGTGTTATGAAATCAAAGATAAATATATTTTAATTAAATATCAAATTATATATTAAAAAATAATACGTGAAGTTCAGTATGTCCATAATGATATTTCGATTGTTTATTTCATTATAAATATATTGAATTTCAGCAAAATACACAAATGTCTTTGTATAAATTTTACGCATGATTTATTCGTGTTATGTTAAAAATATTAACGGACGTTATACGGATAATCATATTTGCAAATTATTCTCGTTGTTATATTGAAAACCATCTCCGCTAATTGGTGAGGAGTACTCTGCGTTTTCCGATGATTTACGCCTAACTTTTTACGCTTCGTGTCGGCACGAATTTCTTTCGACTGATCCTCGTCCTCGGTTTTTTGGCTATGGGCTGGATTTCGGCAGACACTTCGGCTTTAGGCTTCCGCCCCCGCCTTTTTGGAGGCACTACCTGCAGGCAGTCTATGGCTTTCAGCCGCTCGTATTCCTCGCGCAACTCGTCGATGATCCGTCGGTTGTTGCTTGCAATACAATCGCGCAGGAGTTTTACATCTTCGCGGCTGAATCCGTAATGTTTAATCGTTTCGCGCGTCAGTTCGAAGGGCGCGTTTTCCAGAACCGCCCGACGGCACAGATAAGCCAACAAATGCGGATATTCCGTTACGAAAATTTCTACCGTCAGCTCCTTGCGGCTCGTAGCGCAGAAACGCTCCTCCCCGTTGAAAGGGTTCTCCATCAATTCCCATTCGGGAAACTTCGTGGCCCATTGCTCGCGAAAAAAATAGGCATTGAAATTAACCCGGAAAGAATCGATGCGGCTGTCGAAGTTTTCGTAATTGTCGTTAAACTCCGCAACTGAAAATGTCTTTTCGTCGGGATGGCTTTCTTCATCGTCCAGCGTAATCCAAAATACCGATTTCGGAGCACCGCACAAGATTGCATAGACAAAATGCGCCTTCTTTTTCAGATCATCGAAAAATTGCCGGATGTCGCTTTTGCGGATGTCGCAATCCAAACAGTCTTGAAGCAGATTCCCCAGCGTATAGGATTTTTGTGGCATGGTTCAGTAGTTATGGGTTTATAGAACAATTCTTAAACGTACGCAAAGGTTATAGGCACTTCGAGAATACAAAATAAAGGGACGACCGAATTGTAATTGCAATAAAATAACGATTGTCTGTTAACTAATCGTGGTTGGTCATCCCTTTTTCTATTAAAAAGACAATGCCAAATACGTTAGGCGATGGTTGTGTGACAGTGATGATGTAAGTCCGTATCGAGTTTCGGCATTGCATTTAACAAAAATCTTAAATTATTGTGAGAATACAAAATATATCGTAAAAAAACAGGTGCGGAAACAGTAAAGTCAGTAGTGGGAAAATATGAAGCTAAGATTCGAGTATCCCGCACCCGTTATCGTAAAATTGAAGTATCGAAAAAGAGGGGCGGTAACGGACTGGTACGCCTCACACCACGATAAACGAAAAAGAGCATCCTTCGGCTTATCGTTTCCGTCCGCCCCCTCGGCTTCCGAAACGCGAGCCTATGGAGGCAGGAGATTTCGGAAGCATTGTTACAGAAAAAGCAGGAACCGCAACGGACTTACTTGACATGATAGCTACATCACTTCCCTTGTCACTCTCTTTTTTAGCGGTTCCTGCATGATGAAAAACGGGTGCGGGACTGTCGATGAAAAAAATAGTGACGCAACTTCGACATGAAGAATTCCAATGTCCCGCACCCAGTTCGGAGAACGGCCCGCCGTTACCAGATTTAGGTGCCTTTAAAGCGGGATTATTATCGACGGCGAGCGTTCTCGTTACAGCGAATGACGGCGCCCCACCCCGCACCGACCGAGGGTCGGCGGAACGTGATTCTTTCCGATTGGGAGTATATGGCCGTAACATCGTATTATTAAGGGTTCGTTATTAAAATCCTCGTTCCGGCCTAAACACATAAAAAAGCACGGAACGCAGGTACAGCCCCAACGGTCGGCCTTGCGAGCCTTGGATTGGTAACTGCCCTTACGCCCGTGCCCGCCCACGGCACAAAGCCGCAGGCATGACAAGGGTTTCAGACAAATTTTACACCAATCCTAAAACCTATTATATCGCTATAATAGTCGCAAGTTTACCGCTGGTATAAAGGTTGTCCTAACCTTATGAATATGTTACGGCTATGGCGCCGTTTTCATCCGCAAAGGTAACATATCTTTTTCAATTTTAGTTATGCGACCCGACTGATGCCATAAAAGAATGACGAAACGTGAACCCGGCTCTGAAGAACCCCGCTGTCCTTTACAAGAAAGGTATGCGGCTTGCGTTACTTACGCTGCGTAGGTCGTAGGAAACCCGTCTGACTTCGTAACACAAGAGGCCCACGCCCGTCAGGTGTAGTTGCCTTAAATGTACTGCCCCGTCAAGGCGTGGTACGACCCGACAAGGACTCTCTTGTTGCCGCAGACTGTAAATTTCCTACGTTTACGCAAACAGCAACGCGATTCACGCCTTTACAGCGGATCGCTTGTCCCAAAGGTAGCACAAAAAATTCGAATCCGCAATATGTTGCGGGCACTTTTTGTGCCGTAGGGTTTATGCCGCCCGAATAGCCCATGTTCTGGCTTTAACGGAATACGCCGTCCTAAAACAACAACGGGACGGCCTTTTGGTTCCGTCCCGCTCGTGGTTACATCTTCATCCCGCGCCTTTGCTCCGTTTGTTCGATGTCAATTCCTATCCGCTCGTAAAACTCCTTTCGTTGCTGTCTGAACCACTCGTCGCAGTCCTTTCCGTTTATGGTGAACTGGAACCCGCTCGGCCCGTCCTTGTCGGGTTTGAATTGGAGAATGACATCGTTCGCCCGAAACGTATGATTATACCTTATCGAATGCAGCTCGCCCGTATATCTGTAAGGTTGCATCGTAAACAACGCTTTGGTCCGCTCCTTGTCCAACCCGACATCCTTGCAGTAATTTTCCCATTTCAACAGCCCCTTTACATAGGGACACAACTCATCGACACGCATCAAGGCTTTTATGACTTGTTGTGCTTCCTGTTTAAGGTTGGCCACCTCTTTATCGTGTCCGGCCTGCATGGTCTTGATCTCTTGTTGCAGTTGCCCGATGCACTTATCCTTGTCGGCAATTACCCCTTGCAAATCTGCAATCTGTTTTTCATACCTCGCGGGCTTGGGGTCGTGGAACAACGCTCCGATCCTTTCTACGGCTTTCGTCGTGGCATCCACGGCCACGCCTTTGAGTTTGTCGGTCTTGATCTCCCGCCGCGTCTGTGCCAACTCCGTTTCGGCTTTCTCCAATTCTTCTTTCTTCTTCCTCCGCTGTTCGTCGATAATGTTGCAGTCTGTCTGCGCGGCTCGTTGCTGTGCTTGGAGTGCGGCAATATCTACCGTGAGCGTCTTTTGCTGTTCTTTCAGATTCTCGATCTGTTCGGCCATTTCATTTTTCCGGACGAACACCTCGCGGTAATACTGCTGCGTGGAAATATGTTTTGCTTCCGATCCCTCGACGCCGCGTTGCAGTCCGTATTTGGCCATCGCTTCGGCATAGGTGGTCTGGTAGGCTTTGAGTTTGTCCCGTGCCATCACATCGTCGGCACATAGACGCGGGCGGTCTTTCTTAGTGCGATAGGTTCTCTTTCCGCTTTGGGCGTTCTTCTCCCGCTCCAGCTTGGCCTTTCTGCGTTCGCCCCGTGTGATCGGCACGACGGTCGCGTGTATATGTGGTGTTTTCTCGTCCAGATGCAGGACTGCCGACACAACGTTTTCCTTTCCGAAGGTCTTTTGCAGCCAGCCGCAGGAATCCTTGGCCCAAGCATCCAACTGTCCGGCCTGCCGGATACGCTTCATATCTTCGGGGCTTCCGGAGAGCATGACACGCAACGCCCTTACTTGGTTCTTTCCGATCTTGCGTTCCAGTCCTGCATTGTCCAGCCGGTGCTGGATCGCTTCGGTACGGTTGGTAACTCCTTTGGGGAACTCTACTAATTCTTCGTTCAGGTAGGTAAGTGTCGTTATGACGTTGGCGGGTGTTATTCTCCGCTCGACGTGTCCCGACATGGCGGCGTCCGTTCCGGCTGCCTTCTCGATATGCAATACGACATAGCCCATAGCGGTATAGTTTCAGGTGGTTTGGATAATCTGTTCTCGGCGGCATCGGAGCGAAGCGGATAAGGATTCGGAGTTGTCCCGGCCGTCCGGCTTGCGGAGTTGCCGCCGCAAGGGGTGTCCAGAGGGGCGCCGCCCCTTTGGCCTAATGGGGCATTTTCAGCGTTGCGGAGCAATGCGGAAAGAAAATGCCCTAATAGGCTATGCCTTTTGTAAAAAGGCGCGGGCGCGAAGCGGCCGATGGGTGGGCGACGGTGCCGCCGTCATGTCCGTCAGCAGGGGAAGCCGATGAAAGCGAACCGACGGCCCGGAAGCCCGTGCCCCTGTGCGCCCGGAGGGATCCTCCGTAAATCCCGAAGGGCGCACAAGGGCGGAAGGGCTGTTACTCCGCCAGACGGTATTTGTCGCCGAGGCGTTCGGTGAGCGCCGACATGTCGCGGCTTATCTTTTCATTGGTGATCTTCGCGTAGATTTGGGTGGTCTTGATGTTCGTATGCCCCAACAGGCAGCTGACGGTTTCGATAGGCATACCCTGCGAGAGCGTGATGGTTGTGGCGAAGGTATGCCGCGCCATGTGGAAGGTCAGTTTGTTTTTAATGCCGCATTGCTTGCCGATCTCGCGCAGGATGTCGTTGCAATGGCAGTTGCACGGCATATAAAAGACATGGTTGTCGAGCCGCTGATCCGCGTATTTCTCGATGATGCGTTTGGGAATATCCAGCAGGCGGATACGGCTTTCGGTATTGGTTTTCTTACGTCGCGTGATGATCCACAGGTTACCGTCGAACATAGTTTGAAGGTTGTCCGTGGTCAGCCCTTTCACGTCGGCATAAGCCAGCCCCGTGAAGATGGAGAAGACGAACAGATCGCGGATGCGGGCATGCGCCTTGTTGGCCGTTTTATAGTTCATCACGGCCTTGATCTCCTCTTGCGAGAGATAACCCCTGTCCACGCTTTCGGGAGAGTTGATATAGCCCGAAAACGGGTTGAACGGCAGGCGCCCGTCGTTGCGGGCAATGGCGACGATATGTTTCAAGACGATCATGTAGCCCCACACGGTATTTGTGCGGCATTTCTTCTCCGTGCGCAGGAAATACTCGAAATCGTTGATAAAGGTAAGGTTCAGTTCTTTCAGCGGGATGTCCTCCCGGTGGTAGGTATGGGCGAGGAACTCCCGCACGCGCTTACACACGCAGCAGTACTTTTTCCATGTGGCGACCTCACGGTTGAAACCCACCTTTTTCCGGTATTCGACATTGTGCTGTTCGAAGAGTTTCAACAGCGTTTCCTGCTTTACTCCGATACCGAGGTAGGCATCCCGCAGTTTGGCGGCCGTGACATAGCCGTCCGACTGCATCAACTCCTGATAGCGGCGGTTCACCTCGACGCGGATTTTATCGACGGCAAGATTGATTTGCATGGCCTCGACGCTCTTGCCCGTCGCCCGGCCGTTCTTGACATCCCATAAACGCGGAGGAACGTCCATTTTGCAACTGAATTGTTTGACCTCGCCATCTACTGTAAGACGGCACATCAAAGGCAGATCGCCGTTGGGGCGGGCGCTGCCTTTCTTCACGTAAAATAAGACCCGAAACGTGCTTCGCATAATAAACCCGATTTTTGGTTACAAAGTTAATACCTGTCGGGCCGTTTGTCAAGATGTAAAATTGTGCAAAACACAGAAAAAGAATGTGTTACGCTTCAATAGCGAAGTAAATTCCGCGTAATGATCTGGTAACGATTCTTTGTCGGCGATAGGCTGTAAAACCGTATCGAACCAATTTCCGCATAACGCAAATTAACGCGCTATTAATTACAAGCCAACACTTTACACCTCTCGTTGCGCTATCCTGCTAATCCGCTGAAAGTTTATTTTATACAACTCAATGCATTTAATGTAAACTTTCCGTTATATATGATTTCTGACTTTTTATTCAGAATCAACATAGTCGGATACTTAGTCACACCTAAAATTGTTGTTGTATAGCCGTTGCGTGCGGTGTAAAGACAAGGGAATGAATGTGATATCTCGTCAATAATAGCTAATTTGTTTTCATTTGGTGTCCAGACATAAACTGCATACAATGAAACGTCTTTTTCGGTCTTAATTTTATCATATAGTATTTGTAAATCAGAGAGTATGTTTTGGTCTTTACTGCTGCATGCATCCCAAAAGAGCAAAATAATATATCGCCCCTCAAATTCTGATAGGTCGATCTTTTCATTTGTCGGAGTGGAAAAAATAACAGGCTTCAATATCCGGTTATAGCCCATTGCATTAAATTTTACTTTTTTTGTGAATGCGTCATATACCGGAACAGATAATATATAGCAAACCAGCAATGAAATTAACGCATATGCAATGCGAGCCGTGTTTGTTTTGCCGTAAAATAACACCCAGCCGGCAAATATTCCCAAATCCCATATGATCAGAGTGGGCAGTGATAGCAGTGCTGATTTGAAATGTGTTATTTGAGTCAGAAAGAATAAAAGATCTAAGAATGATATACCTGCTAATATAGAGATTAAGACATATGCGATTTTTAACTTGCCTTCATATTTATTCAGGCAAAATATTGTCCAGATACTTATTATGATGGCTCCGATGAAAGAACTTATAGAAAAGGCTGATAATTCTCCATACATTA
>NZ_AENZ01000078.1:0-91818 GCF_000183485.2 Alistipes sp. HGB5
TGGGCCTTGTTTCTCGCTTCTGCAAAATTTTTTCCTGATACCAGAAAAATCCGAACGCTGCCTGAATCGGCCTGATCGTTACAGGTTGATGATTTTCCGATTGGCCTTGTCGATGACGTCGTGATCGAGCTGCGCCAGATAGATGCGCGTCGTTCGTTCGGAGGTGTGTCCCATGCCGGCGCTGATGACCGTCAGCGGCGTGCCGCAGTCGCGTGCCAGTGTCGCCCATGAATGGCGTGCCGCATAGAATGTCAGCGGTTCGGAAATTTCCAGCATCGCGCCGATCTTCCGGATGAATTTGTTCAGTTCGCGCTGTTGCTGACGGTAGGCGCGGTAACTGTCGTCGCGGGCGAGCACGGGCAGTATATAAGGTGAATCGCCGTTGTAACGGTCGATGATGCGCTGCAGGGGCGGTTCGATGCGCAGCGTGAGTGTCTGGCCGGTTTTCTTTCGTTTGTATGTCAGCACACCGTCGCTGATGTCGCTTTTTCGCAGATAGATCATGTCCACGAACGACATGCCGCGGGTGTAGAAGCTGAACATGAAGAGGTCGCGCGCCAGCGCATATTTCGGATGCAGTTCTGACAGGTCGGCGTCGCTGATCCGCCTGAGCGTTTCGCGCGGCAGCGCGCGCTTGCGGGTCGCCACCTGCCTGATATGCCTGCGGTAGAACGGATTGCCGCGGGATGCGATGAAGCTGCCCCTGTCCGCGGCCTTGTTGTAGACGGCCCGCAGGTAGCGCATGTGGAACACGACGCTGTTTGTCCCCAGTCCTCTTGCCAGAAGCCATCGTTCGTAACGTTCGAGCCATTCGGCGGTAAATTGTTCGGGCAGCAGTTTGCGGCCGTTCATGTATTTGACGAGCATGCGGTATGCCGTCAGGTAGTTTGCGGCGGAACCGTCTCTTCCCGTTTGTTCGCACTCGGCGACGTGGAGTGCGAAGCAGGACATGAAATCGGGGGGCGTTTTACTGCGGGGCTGCCCCGTGAATGCGGGCCGCCCCGTAAACGTGTGTCGGTGCATGCCGACTGAATCCGGTGAATACGTCATAGAATAGAATTTTGTGTGAAATCGTGCACAAGATAGAAAACCGCAAATCAAAGGCCGCACGATGCCTGCGAAGATTTGCGGAAACGGAGACCCGCTCGGCCTCCGGGCACAGTTCCGGGAACGGGAAAGACCACGGACGGGTCCGGCTGTGCGCTTGGAAAGAATGATCGGAATGTAAAAAGATCGAAAAGTTGCTTTCTGTTATTTTACTAACGGCGGCCGTGCGGATAATATTGCACCCTTCCCGGTGTCCGAACAGCGTATTGAGAACCTGTGCATTGGCCTTTTGCAGATGCCGGGCCGCTTCTCCGTGCGCTTTTTCGCTGTCCGGCGGCTCCCGGCGGTTGGAATCCCGGTGCTAAAACGGGCGGGACGTTATGGGTCTCGCCCGTTTTTTGTTTGTGTGGGCGGCGCCCCGGATCTGTCCGCTGCGATGACGCGGCCTTGCCTCCGGGATGCGGGGACATATGATTTTCGGACAAAATGGTTTTTAATTTTTTTCAAAAAAAATCGCAATCCCCTCTTTTTCTGCCGCCCTGCCGACCGCCGTCCTGCCACCTTGCCGCCCTGCCACTTTGCCGTCCTGCCACTTTGCCGTCCTGCCACTTTGCCGTCCTGCCACTTTGCCGCCTTGCCGCCCTGCCACTTTGCCGCCCTGCCACTTTGCCGCCCTGCCACTTTGCCGTCCTGCTACTTTGCCGCCTTGCCGCCCGCCGTCTTGCCGCCCGCCGTCTTGCCGCCCGCTGCCTTGTAGCCTGCCGCCCGCTGCCTTGCCACCTTGCCGTCCTGCCGCCTTGCCGCCCGCCACCCGCTGCCCTGCCGACTCGCCCGAACGGCGCATGCCGTTTCCTCGCCCTCCGCTCGGTCCGGGGAAAATCCGCCTGCGGTGAAACTCCGTTTTTTGCATGACCTGACACGTGCGGCAACAAAAAAACGACCCCGTCGAGGGTCGTTTTCATCGTGTCGCGTCTCCGGTCAGCCGCAGATATAGACGCATCCGTAGACCGCGGCGGCGGTCCTCTACAAGCAATTCCGTCCTCTACAGGCAGTTCCGCCGTCTGCTGGAGCTGGTCGCCGAAGCCCGCGAAGCCGGCGTGGACATCGGTAATCACGACCTGCTGGATTTCGCCCGTTACGACTCCCTGCTGAAAATATGCGCCCTGCCGCAGCGGCTCGGCGAATTGTCCGGCCGGTTGATCTGACGGGGCGTTTTGCGCTTTTTGTTTCTGTCGTTATCGGATTTGAACGAGAAAAGCCCTGCGTATCGTCGATACACAAGGTTTTTGCACGTTTGCCCTCCTTCGCAGGGCTTTATGAGCGGGAAACGGGGGTCGAACCCGCGACCCTCAGCTTGGGAAGCTGATGCTCTACCACTGAGCTACTCCCGCATTTCGGAGTACAAATATACTCCGCATTTTTCGATTTTTCAAGGTTTCGGGGCGGTAAATTTACCTTTACGCCACGATTTTTTTCAGCGATGCGAGGTTTTTCGCATTTTTGAGACTGCGGCCTTCGGGCGTGTAAAGGTAATCGAGACGGTCGCCGAAATGCGCTTCCACCTTGTTGCGCACGACCTTCATCGTGCTGTTCACCAGCCCGTTCTGCTCGGTGAACGGTTCGTCCACGATGGCCAGTCCCGCCGGCAGCCAGCGTTCGGGGAACTCCCCGCCGAATACGCCGCCGGCCCGGTAACGGTCGATTTCGCCGCCGAGGATCTCCGCCGCCGTCTCCGCCCGCTTTTCGCCCGCGATCCCGCGGCTGTCCAGCTCCCGCCGCAGCGCTTCGCGGTTCGGCACGACGATGGCGCCCGTAAACGGACTCTGGTTGTTGTGTATGATGATCTGGTCGATGTAGGGCGATTTGTCCACGATCGCCTCCTCCATTCCTTCGGGACTGTATTTCTCTCCGTCCGAAGCGATCAGCAGGCTTTTGAAGCGGCCCAGCACATAGAGGAAGTCGTCCTTCGAGACATACCCCATGTCGCCCGTGTGCAGCCATCCGTCGCGGACGGTCTCGGCCGAAGCTTCGGGATTCTTCCAGTAACCGGCCATTACGTTTTCGCCGCGGATCACGATTTCGCCCTTTTCCCCGCGCGGCACCTCCCGGCCCGCTTCGTCCACGATTTTCAGGTCGAGCGGAATCAGGATTTTGCCCGACGAGCCGAAACGGTGCCAGTGGTATTTGGGCGAATTGGTCGAGATGACGGGCGTGGCCTCTGAAAGTCCGTATCCCTGAAACATCGGAATGCCGATGGCGTAGAAGAACCGCTGCAGCTCCGCGTCGAGCAGCGCGCCCCCGCCTACGAAGAAGCGCAGGCTTCCGCCGAAGGCTTCGCGCACCTTGCGGAACAGCACGGCGTCGAACAGCCTGACCGCAGGCCACAGCAGGACGCGCCAGCCCTGCCCCCGGCCGTAGCCGTCCTTATTATATAGGTAGGCCGTGCGGAGCGCCAGATTGAACAGCCGCTCCGTGAAGCGGCCCTTGGCGCGGATCGAACCCTCGATGTTCTTGCGGAAATTCTTGGCCAGCGCCGGCACCGACAGCAGGAAGTGCGGGCGCACTTCGCGGATATTCTGCGGAATGTTCTTGAGCGTCTCCATCGGCGTCGCGCCGACCTGCACCGTCGCCACCGTGGCGCCGCATGCGATCATGATGTAGAACCCCACGACGTGCGCGAAGCAGTGGTCCAGCGGCAGTATGATGAGCGTCCGGAACGACGACGGAATGTCGATGCGCGAGAGCGACTGCTCGACGTTGGCCGTGTAGTTGCGGTGCGTCAGCACGACGCCCTTGGGATCGGCCGTGGTGCCCGACGTGTAGGTGATCGTCGCATAGTCGTCGTTCCCGATCCCCCGCCCGATGGCGAGGAACTCCTCGCGGTGCTTCGACAGGTAGTCGCGGCCCAGCCTGCGGAGCGTTCCCAGCGCGGTTTCGCCCGGCTCCAGCGGTATGTGGCCTATGACGATGATATGCTTGACTCCGGGTAGTTCGGTGCGTATGCGGCGGATTTTCGGCAGCTGGTATTTCGATACGAACAGCGCCTTCACTTCGGCGTGGCGCATGCGGAACAGCAGGTCGTTCGACTCTTCGAGCTTGACCGACAGCGGCACGCTGACCGCCCCGGCGTAGAACATGCCCAGCTCCGAGACGATCCATGCGTTGGACCCTTCGGCCAGTATGGCGACTTTGTCCTTGGGGCGAATCCCGATCGCTGCCAGTCCGGCCCCGGTCTCCAAGGCCAGCTCCTTGGTCTCGGCGTAGGTCGTAGGCTCGAACGCCCGGTGTTTCTTCTCCAGCAGGAATGTCTTGGCGCCGTATTTCTCCACGGAGCCTTCGAACAGGTCGATGATGGTCTTCTTCATGGTCGGTTCGTTTAGTCCATTTTCAATACGGCGAGGAATGCCGACTGCGGCACCTCCACGTTGCCGATCTGGCGCATGCGCTTCTTGCCCTTCTTCTGTTTTTCGAGCAGCTTGCGCTTGCGCGAGATGTCGCCGCCGTAGCACTTGGCCGTCACGTCCTTGCGCACGGCCTTCACCGTCTCGCGGGCGATGATCTTGGCGCCGATGGCGGCCTGTATGGCGATGTCGAACTGCTGGCGCGGGATCAGCTCCTTGAGTTTCTCGCACATTTTGCGTCCGAAGTCGTAGGCGTGGTCCGTATAGGTGAGCGACGAAAGCGCATCGACCGGTTCGCCGTTGAGCAGGATGTCCAGCTTGACGAGTTTCGACGGCTGGTATCCCGTGCGGTGGTAGTCGAACGACGCATAGCCTTTCGAAATGCTCTTGAGCTTGTCGTAGAAGTCGAAGACGATCTCCGAAAGGGGCATGTCGAAGTTGATCTCCACGCGGTCCTGCGTGATGAAGGTCTGGTTTTTCATCACGCCGCGCTTGTCGATGCAGAGTTTGATGACGTTGCCCAGAAATTCGGACTTGGTGATGATCTGCGCGAGGATATAGGGTTCCTCGATCTTGGCGATCTTGGTCACTTCGGGCAGTCCCGACGGGTTGTGCACCTCCACCACGTCGCCCTGCGTCGTGGTGATGCGGTACGACACGTTGGGCACGGTCGTGATGACGTCCATGTCGAATTCGCGGTAGAGGCGCTCCTGAATGATCTCCATGTGGAGCAGTCCGAGGAATCCGCAGCGGAATCCGAATCCCAGCGCCAGCGAACTCTCCGGCTCGAATGTCAGCGACGCGTCGTTCAGCTGGAGTTTCTCCAGCGACGCGCGCAGGTCTTCGTACTGGTCGGCTTCGACGGGATAGACGCCCGCGAAGACCATCGGCTTCACGTCCTCGAATCCGGCGATCGCTTCCCGTGCGGGGTTCGTCACCGTCGTAATCGTGTCGCCGACCTTCACGTCCGACGAGGTCTTGATGCCTGAGCAGATATACCCCACGTCTCCGGCCTTGATCTCGTCGCGGGGCTGCATCTTGAGTTTCAGCACGCCCACCTCGTCGGCGTCGTACTGACTGCCCGTGTTGAAGAACTTCACGTGCTCGCCTTTGCGGATCCGGCCGTTGAAGACGCGGTAATAGGCGATGATGCCGCGGAACGGATTGAACACCGAGTCGAAGATCAGCGCCTGCAGCGGTGCGTTCTCGTCGCCCTCAGGAGCCGGGATGCGCTGTACGATCGCTTCGAGCACCTCCTCGACGCCCAGCCCCGTCTTGCCCGACGCCAGCAGGATGTCCTCGTCCTTGCAGCCGATCAGGTCGATCACCTGATCCTTGACCTCGTCGATCATGGCCGAGTCCATGTCGATCTTGTTCAGTACGGGGATGATTTCGAGGTCGTGTCCCACAGCCAGATAGAGGTTCGATATGGTCTGTGCCTGAATGCCCTGCGTGGCGTCCACCACCAGCAGCGCGCCTTCGCACGAGGCGATGGCGCGCGAAACTTCGTACGAGAAGTCCACGTGTCCCGGAGTGTCGATCAGGTTGAGCGTATACAGCTGTCCGTCGCGGGCCTTGTATTCCATCTGGATCGCGTGGCTCTTGATGGTGATGCCCTTTTCGCGTTCGAGGTCCATATCGTCGAGCACCTGCGCCTGCATTTCGCGCTGGTTCAGGGTGTTGGTTTTTTCCAACAGACGGTCCGCCAATGTGCTCTTGCCGTGGTCGATGTGGGCTATGATGCAAAAATTGCGTATGTTCTTCATATATTCGTCTAAAAATGTGTGCAAATATACGAATTATTTTGGATTTCCGGGGATGCGTCCGCCCTGCCCCGCCGGAAAATCGTGCGATCCTGATTTTCCCCTTTCGTCGCGCCGGTACCGTCCCGCTTTTCCGGCCCGTCCCGGCAATCAGCGATCCCTTTTGCGATTGCCCTCGGCTTTCGCTATCTTTGCAGCCGCAAACATCGTTTCCGCATGAATACCGTATCGAAATACCTTTCGCTGGTGAAGTTCGCCCATACGATCTTCGCCATGCCTTTCGCCGCCGTCGGCTTCGTCTACGCCTATGCGACGCTGCCTGCCGGGGCGCACGACGCGGCGTGGTGGCTCACGCGCGCGGTGCAGGTCCTGCTCTGCATGGTCTTCGCCCGCAATACGGCCATGGGCTTCAACCGCTGGGCCGACCGTCGCATCGATGCCGAAAATCCCCGCACCGCGGGCCGCGAAATCCCCGCCGGCGTGATTCCGGCCCGGCATGCCCTCCGCTTCGTGGCGGTCAATGCCCTGCTGTTCATCGCCGCCGCTTCGACGATCAACCTGCTGACGGCCCTGCTGTCACCCGTGGCGCTGTTCATCATCCTGTTTTACAGCTACTGCAAACGCTTTACCGCGCTGGCCCATCTGGTGCTGGGGCTTTCGCTCGGCATCGCGCCCGTTGGGGCCTATATCGCCGTCACGGGGCGTATCGCCCTCGAACCCTGCATCCTCTCGCTGCTGGTGATGACGTGGTGCGGCGGCTTCGACATCATCTACGCCCTGCAGGACGCCGCCTTCGACCGCGAAAGGGGCCTGCACTCCATTCCCGCGCGCTTTTCGGCCCGCACGGCGCTGGCGTTGAGCTGCGGTCTGCACGCCGTGAGCGTCGCCGCCCTGTTGTGGTTCGCCTCCTGCTGCCCCGGTTCGGCGTGGTTCTGGACCGGAGCCGGGATTTTCACGGGCCTGCTGGTGCTCGAACACCTGCTCGTGACGCCCTCGCGCCAGCGCAATATCGGCATCGCTTTCGGCACGCTCAACGGCCTTGCGAGCCTCACGCTGGCCGCCGGAATAATCGCGGATTTGCTCAAATAAACCAAATAGCTTATATTTGCAACTTCAATCAGGTAAAAGTTAGGATAAAATGCTGAGCAGACAAATCGCACAAAAGCTTCGGGGCTACGAAACCCCCTTCTATCTCTATGATACGGCGCTGTTGCGCCAGACCCTCGAAAGCGTCGTCTACGAGTCCAAAAAGTACGGCTACAAGGTGCATTACGCCATCAAAGCCAACTACGACGACCATCTGCTGGCTATTATCCGTGAATACGGGCTGGGCATCGACTGCGCGAGCGGCAACGAGCTGCGCAAGGCCGTCGAAGCCGGATTCGATCCCAAGGGCATCGTTTACGCCGGCATCGGCAAGCGCGACAAGGAGCTGCGTTACGCCATCGGGCAGGAGATCATGGCGATCAACTGCGAATCGATCGAGGAGCTGGAGCTCGTGGACCGGCTTGCGGGCGAGGCCGGCAAGAAGACCGACGTGGCGCTGCGCATCAACCCCGACATCGACCCCAAGACCAATCACTGCATCGATACCGGTCAGGCCGACAGTAAGTTCGGCATTTCATATGAAGAGGTGCTTGAGCATGCCAAGGAGATCAAGTCGCTCAAGCATATCAATATCGTAGGCATCCACCTGCATATCGGTTCGCAGATCCGCGAGCTGCATGTGTTCGAGAACATGTGCAACAAGGTGAACGTCATCGTCGAGAACCTCGAAAAGCTGGGCTTCTCGTTCCGCTTCGTCGATGTCGGCGGCGGCTTGGGCGTCAATTACGACGTGCCTGAGAACGAGCCTATTCCCAACTTCGCGTCGCTCTTCTCGATCGTGCACAACCACCTCGCCGTCGGCGACCGCGAAGTGCATTTCGAGTTCGGCCGTTCGATCGTCGCCGAGTGCGGCGAGCTGATTACGACGGTGCTTTTCAACAAGACCACCGCCACGGGCCGCAAGCTGGTGATCGTCGATGCCAGCATGACCGAGCTGATCCGCCCTGCGCTCTACGGTTCGTACCACAACATCGAAAACATCACCTCGGAAGACGAGGTGCGCGAAAAGTACACCATCGTCGGCACGGCCTGCGAATCGACCGACGTATTCGACGAAAACGTCACGCTTCGCAAGACCCGCCGCGGCGATCTGCTGACCCTCAAGTCGGCCGGGGCCTACGGCATGTCGATGGCGTCGCGCTACAACCTCCACGACCTTCCGGGCGCGGTTTACAGCGACGAAATCCGGTAGACGGGCCGTCTGTAACCCGAACCGCCGAACGCTCCCGAACCGAACCGGACGTCAATCCGCCGAATTCGCATTATGTGGCTGACCCTCGCCTTCACCTCCGCCGCGCTGCTGGGCTTTTACGATGCGGCCAAGAAGCAATCCCTCACGGGGAATGCGGTGCTTCCGGTGCTGTTGCTCAACACCCTCTTCTCGGCGCTTTTCCTGCTGCCGATGATCGTCTCGGCCGAGTGCGGCTTCGGGTGGTTCGACGGCACGATACTGGCCGCCTCTTCGGGCACGCTCCGGGCGCACGGACTGGTGCTGTTTAAAGCGGTCATCGTCCTCACTTCGTGGATTTTCGGCTATTTCGCCATGAAGCACCTGCCGATTACCATCGTCGGTCCGATCAATGCCACGCGCCCCGTCATGGTGCTTGTCGGCGCCATGCTCATCTTCGGCGAGCGGCTCAACGCCTGCCAGTGGACCGGCGTCGTGCTGACCCTCCTCTCGCTCTTCCTGCTGAGCCGTTCGAGCCGCCGCGAAGGGGTCGATTTCCGTCACAACGTCTGGATACTCTGTATCGCGGTGGCGGCTCTGGCCGCCGTCGTAAGCGGACTGTACGACAAATATATCATGGCGCGCCTCGACCCGGTCTTCGTGCAGGGCTGGTGCAACCTCTATCTGTTCGGCCTGATGTCGGTCGTCGTCGGCATCCTCTGGTGGCCGCGCCGCCGGACGACCACCCCGTTCCACTGGACTTGGGCCATTCCGCTGATCTCGTTCTTCCTCGTGCTGGCCGATTTCGCCTATTTCTACGCCTTGCACCAGCCCGACGCCATGGTCTCCGTCGTGTCGATGGTCCGCCGCAGTTCGGTCGTCGTCTCTTTCCTGTGCGGGGCAGTGCTGTTCCGCGAGCACAACCTCCGCTCCAAAGCCTTCGATCTGGCCTTTATCCTCGCCGGCATGTTCTTCCTCTGGCTGGGGTCGAGGTAATGACGACCGTGTCGAAGCGCGGGATTTGCATGCACACCTTTCCGTTTGGGCGCAGACCGGCTTCCGGTCCCGAAACCGCCGGTGTCAAAATAAAAAGACAACCCATTGCGGGCTGTCTTTTTTTATTTGCGGTATCGTCGGTCCCGGTCATATCAGCTGCTCCAGCCGGCTGACCGTCTTTGCGATTTCCGCATCCCCCGGCGCATAATCTTTCAGCGCTCCCGCCAGATACTGTTCGTAGGCGTAGAGGTCGATCACGCCGTTGCCTGAGAGGTTGAACAGAATCGTCTTGGGCGTCCCCTCCTCTTTGGCCTGCATGGCTTCGCGGATGGCCGCGGCGATGGCGTGCGTCGATTCCGGCGCCGGGATGATGCCCTCGGTCTTGGCGAAGAGAATGCCTGCGGCGAGGGTCTCGGTCTGCGGCAGCGACTGCGCTTCGACGAGTCCGTCTTTGAGCAGTTGGCTGACGATCGACCCCGCGCCGTGGTAACGCAGTCCGCCCGCGTGGATGTCCGACGGCTGGAAATCGTGCCCCAGCGTATACATCGGCAGCAGGGGCGTGAATCCCGCCACGTCGCCGAAGTCGTATTGGAAACTGCCGCGCGTGAGTTTCGGGCAGCTCGACGGCTCGACCGCCACGATCCGGATTTTTTTGCCTTCCGTGAGGTTCTTGCGCAGGAACGGGAATCCCAGTCCCGCGAAGTTGCTGCCGCCGCCGAAGCATCCGATCACCACGTCAGGCTCGGCGTCGGCCATCTCCATCTGCGCCACGGCTTCCTGTCCGATCACGGTCTGATGCAGGATGACGTGGTTCAGCACGCTTCCCAGACAGTACCGCGTATCTTCGGGGTGTTGCAGCGCCACTTCGATTGCCTCCGAAATGGCCAGTCCGAGGCTTCCCGAACAGTTCGGGTCGCGTTCAAGCGCCGCACGGCCCGATGCCGTGAGCGTGCTGGGCGATGCGATGCACTCGGCGCCCCAAGTGTTCATCATCAGCCGCCGGTAGGGTTTCTGCTCATAGCTGACCTTGACCATGTAAACCTGCAGGTCTATGCCGAAATGCTTGGCCGCGAATGCGATCGCTGCGCCCCACTGCCCCGCGCCCGTCTCGGTGGTCAGGCGGCGGATGCCCTGCTTGTAGTTGTAGTAGGCCTGCGGCACGGCGGTGTTGGGCTTGTGCGATCCGGCCGGCGAGACGCTCTCGTTCTTGAAATAGATTTTCGCGGGCGTGCCGAGCGCCTTCTCCAGCCCCGTAGCCCGCACGAGCGGCGTGGGTCTCCATATTTTGTAAATCTCCTGCACCTCTTCGGGAATGTCAATGAACCGCTCCGCGGACATCTCCTGATCGATCAGCTCTTCGGCGAAAATGGCGCTCATCTGCTCTTTGGTTACGGGCTGCTTGGTCGCGGGATGCAGCGGGGGCAGCGGTTTGTTGGGCATGTCGGCTACGATGTTATACCATTGCGCGGGCATCTGATTCTCGGTCAGGCAGAATTTTTTCGTTTTCATACTCTTTTTTATTTTTCCGTTTGTTTTGTGAAAGTGCAAAAGAAAAAGCCCGCTGTTTACTCTCTCGTAAACAACGGGCTTGTGGCTGGTATCAGGTTTCAACTATACACGCACGGAGCCGCACTCATTGTCCACGAGAGTCAACGAGCGCCACCACCAAGCCTGTATGTTGAAATTGCGAATCATATTCTTTTCGGCAAATATAGCGGGTCCGATCCTTAAATCCAAATTTTTCGGCGGATATTTTCGATACCTACATATATGGCGTCCTCCCCTTTTCCGTGCCCGTCCGTCGAAAAGCCGGTCGGAAGCGCCGGCGCGATTTAGTGCGCCAATCTCGACGAGATTAACAATTTTTATGTATCTTTGTTCGATTTTAGCATGCCGTTCCGGACGCTGTGACGGCGGCACTCCCCGCCTTGGCGGGGATTCCGGGGCGGCCGGACCTGCAAACGCGGCCTTCCGCCGCGGGGAAGGCGGTCCGGCATGTTGAACTGCAAGAGGAACATTAAAGCTTTTAATTATGAATATTTCGTATAACTGGCTTAAACGCTATCTCGACACCGATCTTCCGGCCGAAGAAATCGCACGGATACTGACCGACATCGGACTCGAAGTCGAGGGTTTCGAGAAGATCGAGACCGTAAAGGGCGGGCTTCACGGCGTCGTGGTCGGCGAGGTGCTGACCTGCACGGACCATCCCGATTCGGACCACCTGCACCTCACGACGGTCGATGTCGGCGCCGGTGATCCCCTGCAGATCGTCTGCGGCGCGCCCAACTGCCGGGCCGGGCTGAAGGTGCTCTGCGCCACGGTCGGCACGGTGCTCTACCCCGGCGGCGGCGACGAGGAATTCAAGATCAAACGCAGCAAGATCCGCGGCGTGGAGTCGCTCGGCATGCTTTGCGCCGAGGACGAACTTGGCATCGGGGCCTCGCACGACGGCATTATGGAACTTCCGGCCGACGCCCGCGTCGGCATGACGGCCAAAGAATACCTCGGCATCGAGGACGACTACCTGATCGAGGTGGGACTCACCCCCAACCGCGTCGACGCCGCGTCGCATATCGGCGTGGCGCGTGATCTGGCGGCTTACCTCAGGAGTCAGGGCCTGAACGCCGAAGTGAAGATGCCCGACGTCTCGGCCTTCGCTCCCGACAACCATGACCTGCCGGTGACCGTCCGCGTCGAGAACCACGAAGCGGCCCCCCGCTACGCGGGCGTGACGGTGAAGAACTGCAAGATAGGCCCTTCGCCTGAGTGGATGCAGAACTGCCTGCGCGCCGCGGGCATCAACCCCAAGAACAATCTGGTCGATATCACCAACTTCGTGCTCTTCGAGCTGGGGCAGCCCCTGCACGCGTTCGACGCGGCGAAGATCGAAGGCCGCGAAGTCGTGGTCCGCACCTGCGCCGAAGGCACGCCTTTCGTGACGTTGGACGGCGTGGAGCGAAAATTGACGGCCGACGATCTGATGATCTGCTCGGCCGAGCGTCCGATGTGCATCGCCGGAGTCTTCGGCGGACTGGATTCGGGCATCGGCGACACGACGACCGACGTATTTATCGAGAGCGCCTATTTCAATCCCGTGTGGGTGCGCAAGACGGCCAAGCGTTTCGGCCTGAACACCGATTCGTCGTTCCGCTTCGAGCGCGGCGTCGATCCCAACATGCAGGTCTATGCCGCCAAGCGCGCCGCCCTGCTGATGAAGGAGCTGGCCGGGGGCGAGATTTCGAGCGACATTACCGACATCTATCCCACTCCTGTCGAAGACTTCAAATTCGACATCTCCTTCGCCCGCATCGACTCGCTGATCGGCAAGAAGATTCCCGAAGATACGGTCCGCACGATCCTCGCCGCGCTGGAAGTGAAGATTCTCGCCGAGAAAGAGGGTGTGCTGAGCGTCGCCGTGCCGCCCTACCGCGTGGACGTGCAGCGCGAAGCCGACCTCGTCGAGGATATCCTCCGCATCTATGGCTACAACAATGTCGAGATTCCCTCGCGCGTCCGTTCGACGCTCTCCTATGCGCCGAAGCCCGACCGCAGCAAGCTGATGAATCTCGCGGCCGATTTCCTGACCTCCAACGGCTTCACCGAGATCATGTCCAACTCGCTGACCAAGGCGGCCTACTACGAGGGGCTGGAGTCCTACAAGCCCGAAAACTGCGTGCGCATCCTCAATCCGCTGAGCGCCGACCTGAACGTGATGCGCCAGACGCTGCTGTTTAACATGCTCGAAGCCGTGCAGCTCAACGCCAATCGCAAGAACGGCGACCTGAAACTCTACGAGTTCGGCAACTGCTATTTCTACGACGAGTCGAAACGCTCGGAGGAGAACCGCCTCGCGGCCTACTCCGAGGAGTACCGTCTGGCGATCGCCGTGACGGGCGTGGCCGAGCCTGCGTCGTGGAACGCCCGGCCGCAGGCCGCGTCGTTCTTCACACTGCGCGCCGTGGCCGAGAAACTTCTGCGCCGCTTCGGCATCGACATTTATGCGCTCCGGACTGAGACGCTGCAAAACGACCTCTTCGGCGAGGCGCTCTCGATGTCGCTTGGCGGCAAGGAGCTGCTGCAGATCGGCACGGTAAGTGCTAAAATCCGCCGTCGACTCGATGTCAAGCAGGATGTTTACTATCTGGAGATGAATTTCGACGCGCTCGTGAAATCGACCCGCAAGCATAAGATTGCGGCCGAGGAGCTTTCGAAGTTCCCCGAAGTGAAACGCGACTTGGCCCTTCTGATCGACAAGCAGGTGACCTTCTCTGCGCTGCGCGACGTGGCGTTCGCCACTGAGCGCAAACTGCTCAAGAGCGTTTCGCTGTTCGACGTCTACGAGGGCGACAAACTTCCCGAAGGCAAGAAATCCTACGCCCTGAGCTTCATCCTCGAAGACAAGACCCGCACGCTCGACGAGAAGACGATCGAAAAGGCGATGAAGAACCTCACCGCGCAGTTCGAACAGCGGTGCGGAGCTCAGGTCCGCGGTTGATCCCAATCCGAATGCCGCTCGTCGCATCTCGATGCGGGCACACGCCCGCCACGGTCATGCCGACGAGCTTATTGACCATAAATCGAAGCCGCCTGTACGTTACGAACAGGCGGCTTTTTTACCGAAACCATGCAACGAACCTCCCGAACGCTCTGCCTGACCACGCTGTTTTTCGCAGCCGGCGCCGCGCTGTTCTTTACCAAGGCGGCGGTGATTCCGTATAAGGTCGCTTATCCGGTCCTGCTGCTGTCGCTGTCGCTCTTTTATCTCCGGCTGAAACCGCTGATTCCGGTCGGCGCGGCGCTCTTGTTGTCGGCCGTTGGCGATGCGGCGGGCGCCGGGGGGATGTTCATTCCGCAGATGCTGTTTTTCGCTTTGGCGCACGGAGCCTACATGTGCTACTTCTTGCCGCAGGCGCAACTTGCGCCCCGGCCTTTTGTCTGGCCGGTTCTGACGGCCCTGCTGCTGTTTCTGTTCGTCTGCATCGTTCCCCGCGCCGCCGATCCGGCCGAACGCGCGGGCGTCGCCGTCTACGGACTCGTCATCGCGGGCATGCTGTACAGCGCGCTTCAGTACCGCGGAGCGTATGCCGCATGGTTCCGCCTTGCGGCCCTGTTGTTTGTCTTTTCCGACTCCGTGATCGCATGGGGACGCTTCGTCGCGCCCGTTCCCTGCCGGACCTGTGTCGTGATGATTACCTATTATGCCGCGCAATACCTCTTCTACCTCTTTGCCGTCAGAGCGGCGACTCTTTCCGACTCTCCGCATTGATGCGGCCGTTGAAATGCCGAGCGGTATTGTAGTGCGATATTGTCATCGCTTATTTAGGCCGGAGGCACACTGTTCGCGTTAGTTGTCTCCGCCAAGGCGGCTCCTTCCGTGTCATAGTCGCTTTTTCGCTCCGTCTTACAGTACCGGCTTTATCTGCGGCGGCTGGATCGTGACGTAGGGCGTGCCGTTGTCGTCGCAGGTCGAGACGATGCGTACGGCTTTCACCGGCCGGCCGGGCTTTAAAGTTATACTGCCCTTTTCCAGATCGCCCGCGCGTTCGTATGTCGTGCCGTCGTACGACACCTCTGCATAACCGGTGGTTATAATGGTTTTGGGCAGCTGGCGGTTTCCCGTCTGCAAAAACATTTCGCGGCACTTCACCGGCTGTTCATAGGTGTAGAGTATCCAGTCCTGCTGACGGCAGGCGCGGCGCGTGCGCGCAAGTCCCTTGTAGGCCGAGGCGTTCGTGTAGGGGAACTGCGTGCTTTCGCCCATCGAGGTGGTGATCGTCACGGCGGGCGCAAGGGTCCTGTAGTAGGATTTGTCGGCCGCATAGGGACTGCGTCCCGTCTTGTAGCGCGTCAGGAAGCGGTAGAGATGCGGTTTTTCGGTTTTGACGGGGCCGGTGTACCGATGCTCTTCGGGCGAATCGCCTTCGAGGTAGAAGATTTCCGAGCCGTCGTCCGCCACGACGGTGAAGGCGCCCTCCTTGTAGCTTACCTTGGGCGGGAAAAGCCGGAAGCGGATGCCCATGGCCGCCATGCGGTCGTAATGGTCGGTCAGCTCCCTGTAATAGGCGTCCCACCCCTCGCAGTTGCCGCGCCAAGCTATGCGGGCGAGCGCGCAGATGCGCGGAAAACACATGTAGTCCAGATAGTCGGGCTTTTCGGGCTCGTGCGAAACGTAGGCTTCGCTGAAGAACGTCCCCTGCAGGCCGACGACGTTGCGCATCTGTTCATCGCTGAAGCCCTTTTCCGTAAAGTCGAATCCGAAGACCTTTTTGGCGTCGAAGACCGCCGCCCAGTCGTGCCCCTCCTCCTGCGGCGTCTGCCGCATGTCGAAATAGAAGTATTCGCCCGGCATCACCACGGTCTTGTAGCCTTTCGCCGTGGCGTCGAGACACGCCTTGACGCTCTGCCAGCCGTATACGAGACATTCGCGCGAGAGGCCGCCCGTGGTCACGGCTTCGTTCCACACGCCGGGACGCTTGCCGTTGGCCGCGAGAATCGCCGCCATGCGCTCCATGAAGAGGTCTTCCAATCGGTGCGGATCGGTCATGCCCCGCCGGCTCATCAGCGCCTGACAGTCGGGGCAGCGGTTCCACTGGGTCATGTCCACCTCGTCGCCGCCGACGTGTATGTACTCCGAGGGAAACAGCGCGCATAACTCGCCGAGAATGTCGGCCAGCAACGCGTAGTTCTCTTCGCGGGCCACGCACCACGCCGAACGGTAGTCGTAACCGTTGGTCGAAACCGTGTCGGGCGGATAGTTGCAGCGTATTTCGGGATGCACCGACGCGATGTTGCGGCTGTGCCCCGGCAGGTCGATTTCGGGGATGATCTCGATGTTGCGCGCCGCCGCATAGCGGATCAGGCCGCGCATCTCGTCCTGCGTATAATACCCGCCGTACTTCTCGTCCCACTTGCCGTAAACCGGACGCACGGGCGAATCGCCGCCGCGGAAGCCGCCGATTTCGGTCAGTTCGGGATGCGATCTGATTTCGATACGCCACCCTTCGTCGTCTGAAAGATGAAGATGCAATTTGTTGATTCCATGATAGGAAAGCAAGTCTATATAACGCTTCACTCCAGCTGCGTCGATCCACGTGCGGGCCACGTCCAGCATCATACCGCGGTACGGAAAGCGCGGCGCGTCCTCGACCTTCGTGCAGGCGATTTCGACCGGAAGCGGACAGTTCTTGGCGTATATTTCGGCGGGCAGCAGCCTGAACAGGGCCTGCACGCCGTTGAATACGCCGCCGTACGAACCGCCCGCGATTTCGATCCGCTGCGGGAGCACCGTCAGGCGGAAGGCTTCGCCGCCCAGCGTCGGATCGGTCGAAAGCACGATCGCGTCGTCGGCCGACATACTGTCGCTGGCCGTTTCGACGTTGATATATTCGCGCAGGTAGGCGGCCAGCGGCGCCAGCGGCGTTTCGTAACAGAGCATCGTCCGGGGGCTGATGCGGCAGGCGCCCTCGTAGAAAGCCTGACGGGCCGGCGACGGCTGGGCATGTGCCGTGAGGAAGGTGCAGAGCACACCTGCGAGGGGCAGCAGGTATCGCAGTTTCATGGCGGTACGGAATTTTGTTTCGGACAAAGTTACTTTTTTTCCGCCGAATTGCTACCTTTGCTGAAAATAAATTCCGGCATGGACGGGCGCGCTCAGGCAGATCGGCCGACTCCGCTTCCCGAACAGCCATTGCCGTAAACTGTAACTGAGCATGGAAGATAAACGACTGGAGGCTACGGCCCGTTTGCTCGAAGTGATGAATACGCTGCGCCGCGAGTGTCCGTGGGACCGCGAGCAGACTTTCGATTCGCTGCGGAGCAATACCATCGAGGAGACGTACGAGCTGGCCGACGCCATCACCGACCACAATATGGAGGGCATCAAGGAGGAGCTGGGCGACCTGCTGCTGCATGTGGTGTTCTACTCCAAGCTGGGCGAGGAGGCGGGAGCCTTCGATTTCGGCGAGGTCGCCGATGCCCTGTGCGACAAGCTGATATACCGTCATCCGCATGTCTACGGCGATATTCACGCCAATACGCCCGACGCGGTCAAGGAGAACTGGGAAGCCCTGAAACTCCGCAAGAAAAACCGCAAGAGCGGCACGCTGGGCGGCGTACCCCGCTCGCTTCCGGCCATGGTCAAGGCTTTCCGCGTGGGCGAGAAAGCCGCCGCGACGGGTTTCGACTGGCAGCGGCGCGAGGATGTGTGGGACAAGGTGAAGGAGGAGATCGCGGAGGTCGAAGCCGAGATGCGTTCGGAAGCCCCCGGCAGCCGGGAGAAGCTCGAAGGCGAATTCGGCGACCTGTTCTTCGCGCTGGTCAATGCGTCGCGGCTCTACGGCATCGACCCCGAATCGGCGCTGGAACGTACGAACAAGAAGTTCATCCGCCGCTTCAATTACATGGAGGAAAAGGCTGCCGCCGAAGGACATACGCTCCACGAGCTTCCGCTCGAAAAGATGGAGGAGTACTGGCAGGAGGCCAAACACGAAGAGACATTTAACAGCATGTGTCCGCACTAATGCCAAGTCCCCTCCGAGGAGGGGATTTAGGGGAGGGTCAGACCTGAAAACACGGCTTTGCCGTGAATGTCCGCCCTCGGACACGCGGAGACGATACAAAAGCGAAGTGACATTTAATAGCATATAAACTTATGGCTTTGATTAAAAAGGTGCGGGGACATACGCCCGCAATCGGTGAAAATACGTTTCTGGCCGAGACGGCCGTCATTCTGGGCGATGTGACCATCGGCCGCGACTGTTCGATCTGGTACAACGCCGTATTGCGCGGCGACGTGAACAAAATCGTCATCGGCGACCGCACGAATATTCAGGACGGCGTGGTGCTGCACACGCTTTACGACGGCTCGCCGCATCCGTCGCAGACCATTATCGGCAGCGACGTGTCGGTGGGCCACAACGCTGTCATTCACGGTGCGCGCATCGGCGACAACTGCCTGATCGGCATGGGCGCTACCCTGCTGGACAACGCCGTGGTTCCGTCGGGCTGCATCATCGCGGCCAACGCGCTGGTGCTCTCCAACGCCCAGCTGGAACCCAATTCGGTGTATGCGGGCGTGCCGGCCAAGAAGGTCAAGGAGGTGACGCCCCAGCAGCGCGAGGAGATCATCCGCCGCACGGCCCGCGACTACATGCTCTATGCGTCGTGGTTCAAAGAGGAGGAGTAAACGGCGGATGGGGCTGCAACCGAAATATTCCGACCTGATTCTCAATCTGCTGGTGGCGCTGGCCGTCAGTCTGGTCGTCAATTTCTCCTACGTGCTGCTGCTGATCGTCGATCAGAAGAGCGACGGACAGCCGCGTCCGGCCAAGGCGAGCGTCATTGCGCGCGGCGAGGAAGGAACGCTGCGGGTAAGTCCCGACGGCCACGGCTACATCGTCTACGAGAACGGCGACAGCGTCTATGTGATGATGCAGCGCATCTACCGGATGAACCTGAAGGACGGCGACCGTCTGGTGGCGAATCTGGCCGCGCCGCGCCGTCACGGGGCGCATCCGGTGATGACCGAACTGCGCATGCGCAACGGCGAGGAGTTCGATTACAGCACGCTTTTCAACCGGCCTTCGAAAACGACGGAACTCGCGCTGCAGCTCTTCTATTATCTGGTCGTTTCGTTCATCATGCTTTCGATCCTCACCTCCGTCCGCCGCAGGTACACGCCGGGCCGCTTCGTGCGCCACTGCATATGGTGCGTGCTGGCCGCCGCCGCGCTGTATATGGTCGCGCCGGTCACGGAGTGGCGTTCGGGACGCATCATGCTGAACTGCATGGGCGACCATATTTTCGACTACATGCTGCTGCTGAAGTGTTCGTTCGCCGTGGCGGTGTCGATGCTCTACGGCTGGGTCTACGTGCTCAATTCGAAGCAGCAGGCCGTCGTCATGGAGAACGAGCGGCTCAAGAACGAGAACCTCACGACCCGCTACAACATGCTCGTGGGACAGATCAACCCCCACTTCTTCTTCAATTCGCTCAATTCGCTGGCGATGCTCGTGCGCGAGAAGCACGACGAGAAGGCGCTGACCTACATCGACCAGCTCTCCTATACGTTCCGCTACATCATCCAGAACGGACAGAGTACGCTGATGACGCTCGACGAGGAGCTGAAATTCGTCGAGGCGTACAGCTACCTCTTCAAGATACGCTATGCCGACAAGCTCTTCTTCGACATCGACATCGAGGAGAAGTACCGCACGTGGACGCTTCCGGCGCTCTCGCTGCAGCCGCTGATCGGCAATGCCGTCAAGCACAATACCATAACCCGCAGCAAGCCGTTCCATATTTCGATCCGCACCGAGAACGGCTGGCTGGTGGTCTCCAATCCCAAGGTGCCGAAGCTCGAACCCGAACCTTCGACCGGCATCGGACTGGAGAACCTGCGCAACCGCTGGCACCTGATAACCGGCCGCGACATCGAAATCATCGACACCGACAAGGAGTTCGTCGTGCGGATGCCGCTGCATACCCCCCTTGCAGGATGAAAGCACTGATCATAGAGGACGAAACCGCCGCCGCGCTGAACCTGAAAGCCATTCTGAAACAGGCGGCTCCCGACATCCGTGTCGTCGATACGCTCGAAAGCGTCGAGGAGAGCGTCGATTGGCTGCGCGCCAACCCCCAGCCCGACCTGCTGTTCATGGACATCCATCTGGCCGACGGCGATTCGTTCCGCATATTCGACGCCGTGGAGGTCACGGCGCCGGTGATCTTCACGACGGCCTACGACCGCTATGCGCTGGAGGCCTTCAAGGTGAACAGCATCGACTACCTGCTCAAGCCGCTCAATGCGGCCGACGTGCAGCGGGCGCTCGGCAAGCTCATGCGGCTGTCCAAGGGCGAGCGCAGCGATTACGGTTCGCGCGTGCGCACGCTGGCCGCGGCGCGCCGCGAGCAGACCTTTCTGGTGCATGTCCGCGACAAGATCATTCCGCTCAAACGCGAGGATATCGCATTCTGCTATACCTGCAACGAGAAGGTGACGGCCTATACCTTCGCCGGGGCGTCCTATCCGCTCGACAAGACGCTCGAAGCGCTGCAGGCCGTCCTGCCCGAAGCCGATTTCTTCCGCGCCAACCGCCAGTTCATCGTGGCGCGCCGCGCCGTGAAGGAGATCGCCGTGTGGTTCGGCAGCCGTCTTTCGCTGAGTCTCGTGCTCGAAACTCCTGAGCGCATCGTCATTTCCAAGGCCCGCGTCCCCGAATTCAAGGCGTGGCTCACGTCCGTTCAACCCGCCGAATAGGCGTTTGACCCTGAGCTTCGGGCGTTTGACCCGCATTGCCGTTCCGTTTTTCCGGTTTGGCCTTACCTTTGCATCGTAAGGGGACCGAAACGGGTCCGATTGACGGATTGAATTAACCATTGATATTTGAGATTATGAAAAAGAGAATTTTTGCAGTCGCCGCGGCTTTGTGCCTGCTGGCCGGAACGGGCGCTTTTGCGCAGGATTCGAAGAAGGCTCCGATGATGAAGGAGCGGCCGACGGCCGAGCAGATGGCCCAGCGCAGGACCGAACGCATGACCGAGAAGCTGAACCTCAGCGAAAAGCAGTCGAAGCAGCTCTATGAGGTCAACCTGCAGGATATAAAGGAGATGCAGGCGCAGGCCGAGCAGATGCGCGCATACCGCAAGGCGCAGGCCGAGAAGATGAAAGGCATCCTCACGCCCGAACAGTTCGAGCAGTGGAAGCAGATGCAGGGGCCGCGTCACGGCATGAACCGCGGTCCCCGGATGAAGGACGGCCGGGGCGACAAGGCCGCCGTGCGTGAAGGCCGCAAGTGCGCCCCCTGCGCGGGGGATAGGAAATGCGACGGACCGCGCTCCGGAAAGGAGAAAAAGTGAGGTTAGGAAAATCGACCGGTTTGTTGCAGTCGGGGCGTCGGTTGTCGGCTGACGCCCTTTTTTTGTCGATTCACCCCTTGTCGGAGGGCCGTATGCGGGAAAAAAGTTATTTTCGCATGCGCAAAATCAGAAAGTACACAGAACATTAAGATGAAACGGCTACTACTCTCAACCCTATTCCTGTTTTTCGCCGTGGCCGCATTCGCCCAAAAGGGTGCGGTCAGCGGAACGGTGCTTGACGCCGATACCGGCGAAAGCGTTGCCGGAGCCGTGCTGGAGGTCGCTCCGGTCAAGACTCCGGATCAGAAACAGTATTTCACTTCCGGCTATAAAGGCGCCGTGGCGATTCCTTCGCTGCCCTACGACGAATACAGACTCACCGTCTCCTTCCTCGGTTACAACAATTACGAAACCACCTTCCGGGTGGCGGCCGGCAAACAGAACATCGGCAGGATCGAACTCAAGCCCGGCGTGCAGATCGAAACGGTCGTCAAGGAGGCCAAGGCGCTGCGCACCTCGCAGAAGGGCGATACGGTAAGTTACAACGCCGGAGCCTTCAAGGTCACCAACGACGCCGACGTCGAGGGGTTGCTGAAGAAGATGCCCGGCATCACCGTGTCGGACGGTACGGTCGAGGCGCAGGGCGAGCAGATCAAGAAGGTTTTCGTCGACGGCAAGGAGTTCTTCGGCGAGGACGTGACGACGGCCATCAAGTCGCTTCCGGCGCAGGCCGTGGACCGTGTGGAGGTCTATAACAAGCTGAGCGACGCGGCCGAATTTTCGGGCATGGACGACGGCGAGGGCTACAAGGCCCTCAACATTGTTACGCACGCCAACATGCGTCAGGGGCAGTTCGGCAAGCTCTATGCCGGTTACGGTTACGACGCCGACACCAAGACCGAAGCCAAGAACAAATACGTCGTGGGCGGCAACGCCAATATCTTCAGCGGCAGCAGCCGCGTGTCGGTCATCGGCCTGTTCAACAACATCAACCAGCAGAACTTCTCGTTCGAGGATATTCTGGGCGTTTCGGGCGGTTCGGGGCGCGGACGCCGCGGCGGCGTGGGCCAGTATATGGTGCGCCCCCAAAGCGGCGTGGCGTCGGTGAACGCCATCGGCGTAAACTACTCCGATACGTGGGGCAAGCGCGATCAGGTGTCGTTTCAGGGCAGCTATTTCTTCAACAATACCGACACGAGAAACCGTTCGACGATCGACAAATGGTACGAGTCGCCGATGCCCGTGGATACGCTCTCGACGCGCGGCTACTCGGATACCGAGTCGTATAACCACCGCTTCAACGCCCGTCTGGAGTGGAAAATCTCCGACAACCAGAATCTGATGGTCCGTCCGAGCTTCAGCTACCAGTCGAACGACCCGCTGAGCACGACGCAGGGCTGGCAGTTCGGCGAAAGCGGTTACAGCCGCACCGAGAACCGCAGCGACGCCCTGCGCCACGGTTACAACGTGCGGACGAACGCCGTTTACCGCGCCAAACTGGGCAAGGACGGCCGTACGATCACCGTGGACGGCGACGTGAACTACTCGGACAACACCAACAACTCGAACTCCTTCTCGAACGTGCTGCCGCTTTCGGACCTCCGGCCCGACGGCGTCGACGCGCCGTGGGGATGGGACACGACGGGCTACACGCGCCTGCGCTACCTGCGCGACCTCGCGCCGTCGAGCAGCTACCGCCTGCGCGGACAGTTCACCTACACGGAACCCGTCGCCAAATATGCGCAGGTAAGCCTTCAGTACCGCATTTCGTACGATTATCAGGAGCGCGACAAGAAGTCGTATATCACCGGCGCGGATTATTCGATCGCGGGACTGGCGCCCGACGGAGCGCTTTCGAACTCCTACCGGAGCAACTACCTGACGCAGAGCGCAGGTCCCGGCTTCCGCTATTCGAAGGAGCGCAATACGTTCATCGCCAATGTCTTTTACCAGCGTTCGTCGCTCGACGGGCAGATCGTGCGGGACGACGCCGACAAGATCAGGCATTCGTACAACAACGTGACCTATTTCATGATGGGACAGTTGAACATCAACCGCGAGAATTCGCTGCGGCTCTACGTATCGTCCTATACCGACAACCCGTCGATCACCGACCTGCAGAACGTGGCCGACGTATCGGACGCCCAGAATATCACCAAGGGTAATCCCGATCTGAATCCGACCTACAGCCACCGCGTCAATTTCCACTACATCAATTCCAACGTCGAGAAGGGCCGGACCTTCATGTGGATGTTCTCGATGCAGAACACCTCCGACTACAATGCGACGCACGTGGTGTCGAATCCCGGCACGATCACGTTGGGCGGCGTGCAGTACAAGCCCAACTACTACTCCACGCCCGTCAATCTCGACGGCTACTGGAGCCTGCGGACGCACCTGAGCTACGGTTTTCCGATCGGCTTCCTGAAGAGCAACTTCAACGTGATGGCGGGCGTCAGCTACTCGCTTACGCCGAGCATGCTGGGCGGAGAGGTGGACGCCGACGGATTCATCACGGGCGGCAAGCGCAACGACACGAGCAATATCGGCTACGACTTCAACACGGTGCTGGGCAGCAATATTTCCGAAAACGTGGACTTCACGCTCTCGTGGAACGGCACCTACAACGAAGCGACCAACTCGCTGGGCGAGTCAGGTTCCAAAAACCGCTACTTCAACCACCGGGCGCAGGGCAACATGAAGTTCGTCTTCCCGCTGGGCTTCACCTTTACGGGCAGCGTGGCTTACACGCAGTATATCGGTTTCACGAACGATTACGACGATTCGTACCTGCTCTGCAACGCATGGATCGGCAAGAAGATATTCAAGAACAAGCGCGGCGAGATCATGTTCGGCGTGAACGACCTGCTCAACCGCAACAAGGCTTTCGCCCGCACGACGGGTTCGGGATGGACGCAGAATGCGACCAACAGCGTGATCGGCCGTTATTACATGGTGCAGTTCACCTACAACCTGCGCCGCTTCGGCAAGAAGGGGTCGAAGAACATCTCCGATTACGACGGGGTCGTGCAGTCGGGACCCCGCCGCATGGGACCCGGCGGTCCGGGCGGGCCGCCTCCGGGTATCTTCCACGGTCCGCGGTAACCAGTGCGGTTCGGACAAAAAAGACGTCAGGTGCAATGCCTGACGTCTTTTTTGTGATTATGCCGGAAGCCTGCTTCCGCTTCGTCCTTGTGCCGGTGTGCCGGGCCGATGGCCGTCCCTTTTTGCGGACGGGACGGGGCGGTTCCTGCGGATGCTTGGGCGTCGCCGTCACTTTTCCGGTTCGGAGGTGTGCGGCGCCGGGATGTCGTCCTTGTCCGCGCGGTTGAGCACCAAGTGGATGCCGATGCAGGCCAGACCGCCGTATACGAGGGCCAGAATGCAGAGCATCCTGATTTCGGACAGCACTTCGGAGAGCGACGCTCCCATGCTCTGGATGCGGATAAAGGCGTTTACGCCGTGGCTGCTGGGGAATATCTGCCCCAAGTTGAACAGCCAGTCGGGAATGCCTTCGCGGGGATAGGAGACACCGCTGAGCATCAGCAGCGGAATCGAGGTCCACAACAACAGCAGCAGCGAATTCTCGCGGTAGCGGAAGAGCGTCGAAATGGCGATTCCCAGCGCGATGCAGGCCGCCATGTACGCCAGCATGAAGACCACGATTGTGCCCGTCGCGCCGTTCATCGGATAGTGGAACAGCCTGTAATGCAGACCGAGGATGTAGAACGTCGTCACGGAATAGATTATGCCGTAGACCAGCGCTTTGCCCAGCACGATCGGGAGCGTGGACATCCGCTTGCGGTCGGGCGGACAGAGTTTGCGGTACAGCCCGAATTCGCGCCATGTGCCGCCGATCATGCCGATGCCGATGAGCATCGTCTGCTGGATGATGACCATGATGATCGCGGGCATGACGAACGTGCCGTAGCCCAGATAGGGGTTGAACAGGTTGTGGGACTGGTAGATGACCGGCTGGGTCGTGGCCTGCGCCTGCGGGAGGTTGGCTCCCTTGGCGATCAGACGCTGGAATTCGACCATCGCGCCCGTGGCGCCGATCGAAGTCACGACCTCCTGAAACACCTGCCGGTACATGAGGAAGTAGCTGGCGTCGGCGTAGATCGCGACGTTGGCCTGCAGGCCGCCGAGCAGTTTCTCCTCGTAATCCGACGGAATGTAGACCACGCCGTAGATCTTGCGTTTGAAGAAGAGATCCTTGGCCTCCTCCATGCTCGTCGGGTTGTAGGCCACATAGGTGTTCGGCCCGGCGTTGAAGGTCTCGATCAGGCTGCGGCTGGTCGGCGTGCGGCATTCGTCCACCACGCCGATCGGCACGTTGCGGAGCACCTGCGCCCCGTAAGCCATCGAGTAGACGGTGGCGTAGATGATCAGCGCGAGAACGAGGATCAGGACCACGCCCGCATCGGTGAAGATCGTGCGGAACTCGTTGCGCATGACCGACAGCATCTGCTGCCAATAAGAGGTCATCTGATGTGTGAAACGGCTCATGCTATAACCTCCCCCAGTATTTTTCCTCCGTGCAGATGGTCCGCAGGCGCGGCAGGCACAGAAGCGGTAAGACAATGAACAGCGACATGTAGCACATGTCGGGCAGCGAGCAGACGACCGGGGCGCCCCGCAGCATCTGATCGACGAAGATGTCGGTGTAGTAGGTGAACGGGAAGAGCCTGCTCAGGTACTGCATGGCGGGCCACATGGCCATGATCGGGAACGTGAGTCCCGAAAAGGTGAAGGCCAGCACCGAATAGCCGCCGCCGATCGAGAGCGAAAGGCGCAGGTTCGACAGCAGCGAGACGATGAAGACCGCGATGGCCTGATAGCTCATCACGAAGAGCAGCGTGCTCAGCAGGATGACCGTCAGACTGCCGTTCAGGGGCACGCCGACGACCTTGAAGATGATCAGGAACATGACCAGCGACATGAGGAACATCACCACCGTCACTGGCAGGACCTTCCCCAGCAGTGCGGCCGATACCGAGCCGTTGCCCGTCTCGATCCATTCGCGCGCCGTACCCTTCTTAAGCTCCGTGCCGATGGTGAAGACCGTCACCATGACGATGAAGATCAGGAGCATCATCGGCATAAAGCTCGGCGAGAGGTAATAGCCGTAATTGATATAGGGATTGAACAATACGTGCTTGTTGAACCGCACGGGCATCAGCTGCGCCATGGCCTGCAGCTCGGTGAGTCCCTGTTTGGTGAGCAGCTGGATCTGGACGCCGCCCGAAAAGGTCGTCACGGCGGTCTGGATGTCTTTCGACAGCAGGCCGTTCACCGTGATGTTCGTTCCCGATATGTAGGTCTCGATATGCGTCTGGCTGTTGCTCAGGATATTTTTCTCGAAGAATGCCGGAATCTGCACGATCGCCATGATCTTGCCTTCGCGCATCAGCCTTTCGCCTTCGTCCATGTCCTGAATGCCGTACGACACCATTGCCGTCGCCGTGTCGTCGATCATCTGCGTGACCTTGCGCGAGAGCGAGGTGTGGTCCTGATCCAGTACCGCGATCGGAATGTCGCGCGCCACGCCCTTGTTGAACAGCAGGGCGAAGAACGCGAACGACACGACGGGCAGCACGAGCATCAGCACGAAATACATCGGCTGGTGCGCGAGACGCGTCAGTTCCCGTCGCAGAACGGCATAGGTATTACGCAGGAAATTCAGCATCGCACTCTCCTACTTCCCGATCAGGTCCCAGTCCACGAGTACGCTCATTCCCGGACGCATGTTTTCGATATGCGTCGTGGGCTTGGCTTTGACGGCGAAGGTGCGGATGTCGAAACCGCCCTGCGTGCGGGTCGCCGACCACGTTGCGAAGTCGGCCTGCACGGCGATATAGGTCACCTCGAACTCCACGTCATACCCCAGCGCCGGCACGTAGCCGCTCATGCGGGTGCCGACCCGAATCGCGGGGAGCAGGGTCTCCTTGATATTGAAAGTCACCCACATGTCGCTCATGTCGAGGATCGCCACCACGGGATAGCCGCTGCCGACCAGCTCGCCCTGCTCGGCGATGATGGTCGAGACCTCGCCCGTGACGGGCGAATAGACCATGGCGTCGCTGATGTAGGATTCGACTTCGCTGACGGCTCCTTCGGCCTGACGGACACGGGCCGCGGCAGCCTCCTTGTCCTCCTTGCGGGCGCCGTCCATGGCCAGATTGTACTGCGCTTTGGCGGCCAGCGCCGTGGCTTCCATGGCTTTGTAGTTGGCCGACGCTTCGTCCATCTTCTGTTCGGGGACTACGCCCTGCTCGTAGAGGTTTTTCACGCGCTCGTAGGTCTTGCGCGCCAGTTCCAGCCCGGCCTGCGCCTTCTCCCACATGTTCATGGCCGCTTCGATCTGCTGGATGCGGGCGCCGGCTATGGCGGCCTGATCCAACGCCGCGGCCGCGCTCTTGACCGCTTCGGCCTGCCGGAGCTTGGCTTCCAGTTCGGGCGTCGAGAGCGTGTAGAGCAGCTGCCCCTTTTCCACGCGGTCGCCCTGCTCGACTTTCATGTCGTCAATACGGCCCGGCACTTTCGACGAGGCCTTGTAGGTCGTGCACTCCACCGTGCCCTGAATCAGCGTCGGGGTCGATCTGCGGAGGTACCAGCTGATCAGTACGACCGACACGATGATGACCACGGCGGCCGCGATGATTCCAATGATGTTGCTGCGTTTCATATTTTTCGGTTTTTATTTTTTATCGAACAGAACGGGCCGTGCGTCGCTGCGGCGCGCATAGGCCGGGAATTCGTCGCTGATGCCTGCGGTTTCGAGCAGCTGCGCCAGCAGCAGGTCGAAATTGTAGGCCGCCTGCAGACGTTCGGTGCGCACTCCCGCGAGGTTCAGCTCGGCGTCGATCAGGTCCGACGACGAGCTCATGCCTTCGAGGAAGGCGGCGTTTTTCATGCGGAGGTACTCCTCGGCGAAGTTCAGCGACGCGTCGATCGAGGTCATCTGGTTGCGGTAGTTCATCATCTGGTTGTAGAGCTTCTCGACCAGCACCGAAATATCCTTGCCGGCCTTGTTCTGCAGGGCGCCGACGCGGCGGGCGGTCTGTTTGGCCGCCGAATATTTGTATTCGCGGTTCAGGCCGTCGAAGATCTTGATATTGACCCCCACGCCCACGGCCCAGCGGGGCACGATGCCCGAAACCTGATAGTTGTAGAACGAACCGCCGCCGATGGCCGCCACCTGCGGCAGGAATTCGGCGCGCTGGACGCGGACGCCCTCCTCGGCCAGCTGGCGTTTGAGCGAAACCTGATTGAGCAGCGGGTTGCGGTCCTGCGCCAGATCCTGATAGTAAGCCAGATCCTCGACCTTGTCGATCATGAACATCGACGTCACGGGCTGCCACGCGTTTTCGCGTCCCAGCGTGTTGGAGAGTGCGCTGGCGATGGTTTCGGCCTGCAGCTTGGCGTTGGCCAGCTCGCGCTCGGCCTCGGCCATCTTGAATTCGACGTAGAGCCGTTCGCTCTGGGCGATCATGCCGTTCTTTTCGAGGGCTATGGCGTCTTCGAGGTGGCGGCGCACGCCGTCCACGACCTGCCGGCGCACCTCGACGACCTGCATGGCGAGCGCAAGGCCGAAGTAACGCTCCACCAGCTCGGAGATGAGGGCGTTGCGCGTCTGGTTGCCCTGCTCTGCGGCGGTGCGTTCGTTGATGCGTGCGGCGCGGTTGGCGGCGTTGATCTTACCGCCCAGCCAGATCGGCATGGTCACCTCGCCGCCCACGAACCCCAGACTCCGGTCCTGCAGCGTGAGGAACCAGTCGGCGTTCAGCAGCGGGTTGAGCAGGCCGTTGATCGAGGGGATCGCTTCGGGCGGTATCAGTCCGCTGCCCAGCAGCTGTCCCGCGAGGTTCTTGGCGGGACCCTTCATCTCGTTGAAGTCGAATCCGATGTCCTTGCCCAGATAGGCATAGGCGCCCGTGACGTTGATTTTGGGCATGCGCAGGCCGATGGCCGCGCGACGCTCCTGCGTCGCGGCCTTCTCCTCGAACTCGGCCGCCTTCATCGCGGGATTTTCCGTGAGGGTGACGGCGATCGCCTCGTCGAGCGAAAGCGTCTGCTTGACCTCCTGCGCCGACAGCGGGACGACGGTTGCGAATACCGCCGCAAAAGCTATTCCGACTGCTGTTTTCATATTCATCGATACGTTTAAAACACAAATATATAAGTTATCCCGATATGTTGCGCGATTTTCCGGTAAAAGAGGCCAATTTTAGGCCCTTATGGACATAAATTGCGCCGGTTTCAGCGCTTCAGGTGGGCGTTGGCTTCCCATACTCCCCCGGCCAGTCCGGGATAGACCCGTACGTCGACGCCCGCTTCACGCAGGGTGAGCGCACCGCGGCAGCAGACGAAGCAGTCGGGTTCGTAGAGCGCGAAGACGGCGCGGGCGAATCCGTATTTCAGCAGGAGCTGCGTGCAGCTCTCCGGTTCGCTGGCCCGCTGCGAGCAGGGTTCCATCGAGGAGTACATGGCGGCTCCGCGGAGCGGCGCTCCGGCCGCCAGCGCCTTGGCGATGGCTTCCTGTTCGGCGTGGTGCGTCGGCGAGGTTTCGTGCGTGTGCCCTGCAAAGATCCGGCCGTCGGCCGCGACCACGACCGCACCGACGCAATAGGACGTGGCGCTGGGGGTGCATTTGCGGCCTTCGTCCACGGCCTGCTTCAGGAAACGCAGGTCTGCGGCGGAGGTGTCGGGATGCAGCGTGTAGGTCGTGACCTCCATGCCGCCCAAGTTTTCGCGGGTCTGCGGAGTGCCCTGCGGCGGTGTGAAGCGGAATTCCGCGCCGCCCGCCGCGCCGAGCCGCAGTTGCGGGTTGACGGCCAGCCGCAGGGTGTCGGCCATGCCTTCGCCGAGGAACATGCGGAGGACCGCCGCCCCGCCCTCGACCATCAGCCGTTCGACGCCCCGCTTCTCCAGCTGGGTGACGATCAACTTCGCCGTAATTGGTCCTTCGGTTGATATAACCGTTGCAATGTTCTGTAAACTATCTATTTCGTGCGGAGAAAACACATAGCGTTCGGCTTCGCCTTCGGTGAAGAAACGCAGTCCGGGCGAAAGTTCGCCCGTGCCGGTGAGCGTGGCTTTGGCGATGTCGGGCGGCAATCCCTGCTCCCTGCGGCGGGCGCGGACCTCTTCGTCGCGCACGAGCAGCGACGGGTCGTCGCGCCGCAGTGTTTCGGCGCCGACCAGAATGGCGTCGTGCGCGGCGCGCAGACGGTAGACCTCCGCCCAGTCTTCGGGCGTCGAGATAATCAGCCTCCGGGGGCTGTTGTCATCCAGAAAGCCGTCGGCCGTAACCGCGGCGGAAAGTGTTATCCGCATCTTTTCAGCGTTATGAGTGTGATTTCGGGCCATGCGCCCAGACGCATCGGGAATGCGACGTATCCCGTGCCGTCGTTGATATAGAGTGTGCGGCCTTTTTCGTCGTAGCGGCCGCTCCACCGCGTGTAGATCAGCTGCGCCGGGGAGAAGGCGTGTCCGAAAAAGCGTATTTTCAGCTGCATGCTGTGTACGTGGCCCGAAAGGGTCAGGTCTCCGTATCCCTCTCCGGCGATTTGGTCCCAGAGCTGGGGAATGTGCACGGCGGTGATGTTGTAGAGCGAGTCGGGGACGCCGCGGTAGGCGGCGTTCAGGTTCGCGGGCGGCAGGTCGGGAGCGTGGCGCAGGTGCCGCAGTGCGGGGTCGAACGAAAGGCCCGTCAGCGAGATGCTGTCGCCGCCGCGCCGCAGGTAGACGGTCGTGTCCTCCAGCACGCGCCACCCCATTTCCCGCTGGCGTGCGACGACCTCGGCCAGACTCGCTTGGGCGGGATGCGCGATGCTGTCCTTGATGTATACTCCGGCGTCGTGGTTGCCCGTGACCGCTACGACTCCGTACGGTGCGCGCAGGCCGCCCAGCAGGCGCATGGCGCGGGCGTCCAGCTCCGAACCGCGGATATTGACCAGATCGCCGCAGAAGACGACGAGGTCGGGATGCAGGCTGTTGATGCTGTCCGCGATGCGGCTCAGCTCCGCTTCGGGGCAGACGAGCGTGCCGAGGTGAACGTCCGAGAACTGGACGATGCGGAAACCGTCGAATCCCGCGGGAATCCGTTCGGAGCAGACTTCGGTGCGGCTGACGCGGATTTGCGTCCTGCCCCGCGTGGTGCCCCAAATCAGGAGTGCGGCCACGCAGATTCCGGCGGCGATGCCGGCGCGCGGCAGGCCGACGAGCCGGAAGAAATAGCAGGCGATGCGCGGCAGGACGGTGATCATCCATACCCAGAACGCCCACATGGCGAAGAGCATGAATCCCGTGGTGTTGTCGCGGCTCAGGGCGTCGGTCAGGGCGATGACCGGCGGCAGGGCGTCGGTGGCGGCGGCCAGCGCGACGAACAGGCGCAGGTTGCGTGCGGAGGTTCCGCGCCGCCGCAGCCGGCGGTAGTGTATGATGTCTGCGGCGGCGGCCGCGAGCGTCAGAATCGAAGTAAACCAGAGAAACATACCTTATTTTAATTAACGCACGAAGACGATGCGGGCCGGGTGCGGAACCGGTTTGCCGGGCGTCTGTCCGTGCGGCGGTTTATCCACGGCAAAGATAGTGCAAGTCGGGGGCTGGGGCAAATCGATTTGCCGCTGCCGGGGACGCTGCCTGTCCGTGCGGGAGTTTATCTCCGGCAAAGATAATGAAAACCGCGTGCAAACCAAGCCCGTCCGGAGCTGGCGGAGCGCCTTTTGCCGCGGGACGGAAGCGCCGTGCGTTCCGGCAGATCGAATGGCGTGCGGCATCCTTTGGCATATAACTTGCTGATCGGGGGTTTGAACATCAACTGCTTGTGCTCCAAAAACAAAACATATCGGACAAATTTAAAACCAAATCAATTCAGCTTATGAAAACATTTCGACTTTTGATTGTGGCTCTGCTGCTTGCGTCTTCCGCTTCGGCCCAGCGACACATGCGTGACGGCCGCAACGGAGAGTATTCGCCCACGGTCTACCTTATCTCCGTGCACGAAGTGGACACGGTTTACAACTGCGGCGGCTGCGGCAGCCGTCAGGCCGCGGCGCTCAACCGGCTGGCGATGGACAACGCCACGCAGGACTATATCGAGACGCACCGCCCCGGCTTCCAGCAGTCCGAGAAGCCCCAGTTCGTATTCGCGTCGAAGAACAACCGGTTCTCGTTCTCGCTGGGCGGCTTCGTGAGCCTGCGCGCCGGATACGACTTCGACGGCATCGTGGACAATATTGACTTCGTGCCCTACGACATTCCCGTGCCGGGCAATTACAATTCGAAACAGAAGCTGATGATGGACGCCTCGACTTCGCGTCTCTTCATGAAGGCGATCACCAATACGCGGGCGCTGGGCCGCGTGGTGATTTACATGGACGCCGACTTCCGCGGCGGCGCGGAGGGCAGCTATACGCCCCGCCTGCGCTCGGCTTACGTGTCGTTCAAGGGGCTGACCCTCGGACGCGACGTGACGACGTTCTGCGACCTGCAGGCCGCGCCCACGACCATCGACTTTCAGGGACCGAACGCCTACAACTTCAATTTCGCCACGATGATCCGCTATGAGGTTTCGTTCGCCCGCCGGCACATGACCTTCGGCGTCGCGGCCGAAATGCCCAATGTGAGCGCGACCTACGGCGAAAACTTCAAGCCGATGCACCAGCGCGTGCCCGACTTCCCGATGTATCTGCAGTATGCGTGGGGCGACGACCGCAGCAGCCATATCCGCGCGTCGGGCGTCATCCGCAACCCCTACATGCACAAGGTCTCGAAAAATTCGACCACCTCGTTGCTCGGCTGGGGCGTGCAGTTCAGCGGTACGATCAAGTGCTGCGACTGGTTCCGGCTCTTCATGAACGGCGTTTACGGCGAGGGCATCACCCCCTATATTCAGGACCTGACGGGTTCGGGGCTCGACTTCACGCCCAATCCCGAAGATCCGTCGCTCGTGCGCATGATGCCGATGTGGGGCTGGCAGGCCGCCGGGCAGATCAACATCACGCCGCGCCTGTTCGTTTCGGGCGGCTATTCGACCGTCCGCGTGCAGCGCAGCCACGGCTATTACACCGACGACCAGTACAAGCAGGGGCAGTATATCTTCGGCAACATCTTCTATTCGCTCACGCCGCGCTGCAAGGTGGCCGGCGAGTACCTCTACGGTTCGCGCAAGGACATGAACAGCATGAAGAACCACGCCAACCGCGTGAACGTGATGGTGCAGTACAGCTTCTGACGGCCTTGTCGGCGTCATTTATTCGGGCGGTCCGGTGCGGGCCGCTCTTTTTTTCGTATATTTGCTTTCAAACTGTTGCTGAATCATGATGGAATTTCTGACGGAATACAACCTTACGGGGCTGGTGATCGGCGTCGCTACGTTTCTGATCATCGGTCTGTTCCACCCCTTCGTAATCAAGGGCGAATATTACTTCGGCGTGCGCTGCTGGTGGTTTTTCCTGCTGATGGGCGTCGCGGCGATCGCGGCGTCGGTCGCCGTGCGGCATATCCTCTGGTCCACCCTGCTGGCCGTCTGGGGCGCGTCGTCGCTCTGGTCGATCGGCGAGCTGTTCGAGCAGCGCGGACGTGTGGCGAAGGGATGGTTCCCGGCCAATCCGAACCGGAAGAAGAAATAATCCGGCCGTTGCGCCTGCCTGCCGCCGAGCCGGTCCTGAACGGCAGTCGGCGCGACGCGGCGGATCGCCTGCGGGCAGAGAGTCGCCCTCCGGCGCGGAATGGAGCGGGCTGCGGCCGCGATTTTCGGCTGTGTAAGGCGGACAGCGTCTTACTCCTGCGGCTGCGTGGGCGGAATGTTTGCCGGCGGAGTCTGGGGCGTGTGATTGGTCTGGAGAATGACGATGATGACTGCCGTGACGACCAGAATCAGTCCGGCCGCGGAGTCGAGGTCGAAGCCTTCGCCGAAGTGGACGACGCCGACCAGTACGGCCGTCAGGGGTTCCATCGAGCCGAGGATCGAAGTCATCGTTGAGCCGATATGCTTGATCGCCAGCACCAGCGTCAGGTTGGAGAGCACCGTCGGGAGCAGGGCCAGCAACAGCAGGTTGCGCCAGATGTGCCATGTGTGGACTACCGCGATGCCGGACGTCGAGAGGGCGTAGACCAGAAACACCGCGGCGGAGAAGGTCAGCACGTAGAACGCCACGATCAGCGGGTCGAGTCGTCCGGCGCGGCTCTTCATCACCCCGATGATATACACCGCATAGGTGAATACGGTCGTCCCGGCATAGATCAGGCCGCGTCCCGGATCGTTGTTTCCCGCGTCGCCCCACGCCAGCAGCGCCACGCCGACGAGCGAAATGAAGACTGCGATGACGATCCACACCGAACTGCGTTCGCGGAAAAAGAGCGTCATGACGATGGTCACCACCAGCGGATAGAGAAAATTGACGGTGGTGGCCACGCCGCTCGGTATGTAATCGTACGAGCGCAGCAGTCCCAGCGACGTGGCGGCGTACATCAGGCTCAGGCCGGCCAGCACGCCGAAGTCGCGCCGCGAGATGCGGAAGTTGCGTTTCAGCAGCAACGCCACCGCCGCCATGATGGCCGCCGAGAGCAGCATGCGGTAGAAGAGAATCGTCGGCGAGGCCATGCCCGCATGAAGCAGCGGGATCGAGAAGAGCGGGATCAGCCCGAACGTGGCCGAAGAGACAACGGCGTAGAGCACTCCCTTTATATTACTTATGTTACGCATATGTTCGACGTTTTTTCGCGTTGGCGTCTGTCATGGCTGCACCGTGTCTGCACGCGGTGCGCTCCCTTCCGCCGCCGGCAGATGCGGAACGGCGGGTGCGGGCCGGAGCCTGCGGTGCACGGCGGCGTTGCGAAGCGGCCCGCCGCACCGCTGCGCGTTTTTGCCGCGGCCTGCGCCGCGCGGCATCCCGAACGACGGCAAAAACCGTGCTCGGCGGTTCGGGACGGCAAATATAGTGCGGTTTTTGGATTTTATCGTACGGAAAGCTAACTTTGGGGCGCATACCATGAAAATATCCGCTCGACATATTCTTCCGTGGCTGCTGCTGGCGGCGGCGTGCTGCGTTCCGGCGAAGCAGTCGGAGCGGAAGCCTGCCCTTCCGCCGCCCAAGCCGGTGCGCGTGCGGCTGCTGTTCGGGGGCGACGTGATGCAGCATCTGCCGCAGGTCACGGCGGCCCGCCGCGAAACGGGGTTCGACTACCGGGAGGTGTTCGCTCACCTGCACCGCCGCTTCCGTGCGGCCGATCTGGTGATCGTGAACCTCGAAACGACGCTCACCCGCACCGACCGCTATACGGGCTATCCCTGTTTCCGCTCTCCGGCGGCGCTGGCCGACGCACTGCGCGACGCCGGGGTCGATGTGGCCGTGCTGGCCAACAACCACTGCTGCGACGGCGGCGGCGCCGGGGTGCATACGACCGTCGCGGAACTTCGGCGGTGCGGCATCCGGCATACGGGCGTATTTACGGACAGTCTCGACCGTGCGGCCAACAATCCGCTTTGGCTCGAACACTGCGGCGTGCGCTTCGCACTGCTCAACTACACCTACGGCACCAACGGAATCCCCGTGCCGGAGGGCGTGCGGGTAAACCTGATCGACACGGTGCGCATGGCGGCCGATCTGGCCGCGGCGCGCGAGGGATCGCCGGACTGCATCGCGGTCTGCATCCACTGGGGGAATGAATACGAACGGCAGGCGAATGCCGAACAGCGGCGGCTGGCGCGCTTTCTGCGCCGCAACGGCGCGGACCTGATCGTCGGAAGCCATCCGCACGTGGTGCAGCCCTTCGAGACCGATTCGTCGCACGTGGTGCTCTATTCGCTGGGCAACTTCGTCTCCAATCAGCGCCGCCGCTACTGCGACGGAGGGCTGATGGCCGAAATCGAAGCCGTGCGGCATCCCGACGGCCGTATGACCTATACGCTCGACCCGGTGCCGGTGTGGGTGGCGATGCCCGGCTACCGGATCGTTCCGCCTGAGGTCGGCGACACGATGGCTCTGCCGGCGGCCTATTCCCTGTTCCGGAAGGACGTGGCGGAGATGCTCGATCGGGTCTATAAGTAATCCGAATAGCCGTATAAAAACAAACGATGAAGATAATTTGGCGAATTGTCGGGGATTTTCCTATCTTTGCTGTACGGAAATAAACGACACACACTAAACAATATAAGATTATGGAAAAGAGCATTAAAGGTACAAGGACCGAGCAGAATCTGCTGAAGGCGTTTGCCGGCGAAAGTCAGGCGCGCAGCCGTTACGTATTCTTCGCCAGCAAGGCGAAAAAGGAGGGTTACGAGCAGATCGCAGGCGTGTTCGCCGAGACGGCCGAACAGGAGAAGGAGCACGCCGAGCGTTTCTTCAAGTTCCTTGAGGGCGGCGACGTGGAGATCACGGCCAGCTACCCCACCGGTCCGATCGGAACCACTGCCGAGAACCTGCTGGCTGCCGCTCACGGCGAAAAGGAGGAGTGGGATGTTCTCTACCGTGAGTTCGCCAAGGTGGCCGAGGAAGAGGGCTTCATCGAAATCGCCACGGCCTTCAAGATGATCTCGACCGTCGAGGCCGAGCACGAGCGCCGCTACCTCAAGCTGCTGAGCCGCCTGACGGACGGCAACTTCTTCAAGCGCGACGGCAAGATCTGGTGGCAGTGCCGCAACTGCGGTTTCGTCATCGAAGCCGAAGAGGCTCCCAAGCTCTGCCCCGCCTGCAAGCATCCGCAGGCCTACTTCGAGCCGAAGAAAGAGAACTATTGACGGAGTTCGCAAGCTGGCGGCCCTGTATCGGAACGGTGCAGGGCCGCCTTTTTTTGCGGCGCAGGGAGTCCCTGCCGGGAAGCCGGCTCTCTCTCGGTCGGGAAGGTGCGCGGTTCCCGGCCCTAATTTGTCGTTTCGTGTCGGAAGATTGCGGAATCTTTATTATCTTTGCCGGATAGGAAAATCGGAACAACGAACAATAACGCATATAATATGGCAGACGAAAAAATCATCTTTTCGATGGTAGGCGTTTCGAAGACGTTCACCAATCAGAAAAAGGTCCTTAACAACATCTACCTCTCCTTCTTTTACGGAGCCAAGATCGGCATCATCGGTCTGAACGGTTCGGGTAAATCGACGCTGATGAAGATCATCGCGGGCATCGACAAGAACTTTCAGGGCGAAGTGGTCTTCTCACCGGGTTACACGGTGGGCTATCTGGAACAGGAGCCTAAGCTCGACGACTCGAAGACCGTCAGGGAGGTGGTCGAAGAGGGCTGCGCCGCGACGGTGGCCCTGCTCAAGGAGTACGAGGAGATCAACATGAAGCTCTGCGAGCCGATGGACGACGACACGATGGCCAAGCTCATCGAGCGTCAGGGCGAGCTGTACGAGCAGATCGATCAGGTGAACGGCTGGGAGCTGGACAGCGTGCTGGAGCGCGCGATGGACGCCCTGCGGTGTCCCGATCCCGACCAGTCGGTGAAGGTGCTGTCGGGCGGCGAACGCCGCCGCGTGGCTTTGTGCCGCCTGCTGTTGCAGCAGCCCGACGTGCTGCTGCTGGACGAGCCGACCAACCACCTCGACGCCGAGTCGATCGACTGGCTGGAGCAGCACCTGCAGCAGTACAAGGGTACGGTCATCGCCGTGACCCACGACCGTTACTTCCTCGACAACGTGGCGGGCTGGATTCTCGAACTGGACCGCGGCGAGGGGATTCCGTGGAAGGGCAACTACTCAGGCTGGCTCGACCAGAAGACCACGCGCATGGCCATGGAGGAGAAGCAGGAGTCGAAGCGCCGCAAGACCCTCGAACGCGAGCTGGAGTGGGTGCGCATGTCGCCGTCGGGGCGTCACGCCAAGTCGAAAGCCCGTCTGTCGGCCTACGACAAGATGATGAACGAGGACGCCAAGCAGAAAGAGGAGAAACTCGAAATATTCATTCCCAACGGTCCGCGTCTGGGCGACGTGGTGATCGAGGCGCACGACGTGTCGAAGGCGTTCGGCGACCGGGTGCTGTACGAGCATCTGGAGTTCTCGCTGCCGCCCGCCGGCATCGTGGGCGTGATCGGACCCAACGGTACGGGCAAGACCACCCTCTTCCGGATGATCATGGGGCTGGAGACGCCGACGGGCGGATCGTTCCGCGTGGGGCCGACCGTGAAGCTGGCCTATGTGGACCAGCAGCACAAGTCGATCGACCCTGAGAAAACCGTTTACGAAGTGATTTCGGGCGGCACGGACCTGATTATGCTGGGCAACCGGCAGGTCAACGCCCGCGCGTACGTGGCGCGCTTCAACTTTTCGGGCGCCGATCAGGAGAAGAAGTGCGGCATGCTGTCGGGCGGCGAGCGCAACCGTCTCCATCTGGCGCTGGCGCTCAAGGAGGAGGGCAACGTGCTGCTGCTGGACGAGCCGACCAACGACATCGACGTCAATACGCTCCGTGCGCTGGAGGAGGGTCTCGAAAACTTCGCGGGCTGCGCCGTGGTGATCTCCCACGACCGCTGGTTCCTCGACCGTATCGCTACGCACATCCTCTCCTTCGAGGGCGACTCGAAGGTGGTCTTCTACGAGGGATCGTACAGCGAGTACGAGGAGTGGAAGAAGGCGCAGGGAGGCGATACGACGCCCCACCGCGTGAAATACCGCAAACTGATCGAAGAGTAGTCCGCACAAAGATTGATAAACACGAAATAAAATGGGAATACAAAAACCGTCCATACCCAAGGGCACGCGCGACTTCTCCCCTGCGGAGATGATGCGCCGCCAGTATATTTTCGACACCGTCAAGGGGGTGTTCCGCACCTACGGCTTCGCGCCGCTCGAAACGCCCTCGATGGAGAACCTTTCGACGCTGCTGGGCAAATACGGCGAGGAGGGCGACAAACTGCTGTTCAAGATCCTCAATTCGGGCGATTACGCCGCGGGGCTGTCGGACGACGAGGTGCGTCAGGCGTCCAGAATCTGCGAAAAGGGCCTGCGCTACGACCTTACGGTGCCTTTCGCGCGTTACGTCGTGCAGCATCAGGGCGAGCTGACGTTCCCGTTCAAGCGTTATCAGGTGCAGCCCGTATGGCGCGCCGACCGGCCGCAGAAGGGCCGTTACCGCGAATTCTACCAGTGCGACGTGGACGTTATCGGCACCCGGTCGCTGCTGTGCGAGGTCGAGCTGATCGAAATCGTCGAGCGGGTGTTCCGTGCGCTGGGCATCCGCGTGGCGCTCAAGATGAACAACCGCAAGATTCTTTTCGGCATCGCCGAGGCGATCGGCCACGCCGACAAGATGATGGACATTACCGTCGCCATCGACAAGCTGGAGAAGATCGGGCTGGACAACGTGAAGGCCGAACTGCTGGAGCGCGGACTTGGGCAGGAGGCGGTCGACAAACTGCAACCGATACTTGAGCTGAGCGACGATAATTCGCAGAAGCTCACGAAACTGCGCGAGGTGCTGGCGGTCTCGGAGACGGGCCTGAAAGGCATCGAGGAGATGGAGACCGTGTTCGGCTACGTGCAGCGGTCGGGCATCGGCCTGACGGTGGAGCTGGATCTTTCGCTGGCGCGCGGACTGAATTACTACACCGGGGCGATCTTCGAAGTCAAGGCGCTCGATTTCGCCATCGGTTCGATCTGCGGCGGCGGCCGTTACGACGACCTGACCGGCATTTTCGGCATGCCCAACATGTCGGGTGTGGGCATCTCGTTCGGCGCGGACCGCATATACGACGTGATGACGGGGCTGAACCTTTTCCCCGAAGAGGTCAGCTTCACGACGCGGGTGTTCTTCACCAACCTCGGCGCCGAGGAGGAGGCCGCGTCGCTGCAGCTGCTCCGCTCGCTGCGCGATGCGGGCGTCGCCGCCGAAATCTACCCTGAGTGCGGCAAGATGAAGAAGCAGATGGAGTACGCCAACCGCCGGAGCATCCCCTACGTGGTCATCATCGGCTCGCAGGAGCTGGAGGCGCAGGCCGCGACGGTCAAGGACATGCGTTCGGGCGAGCAGCGTCAGGTGCCTTTCGCCGCTCTGGCAGCGGATTTGGAGTCCCGGCGTTAGGCGCACCCCGAAAACCGATATCCCGGTCGTGCTGCGGCACCGGCTTGTCCGGAGCAGTACGGCCGGTTTTTTAAATTGTCGAATCTTAAAATTCTATCGCTATGCGTATCGTCTTACTTTTCTTCACCGCCCTTTTCGCCCTGCCCCTCGCGGCGCAGGAGATCGGGGCCGCACAGCAGTTGCGGAAACTGATGCAGGTTTACCGCTACCTCGACGGGCTGTATGTCGACGAGGTGGAGATGGGGCCGCTGGTCGAAAGCGCCATTGAGGGGATGCTCGAAGAGCTGGACCCCCATTCGGCCTATATCGGCGCGGAGGATATGAAGGGCGTGCAGGAGAGTTTCGACGGTGAGTTCAGCGGCATCGGCATCGAATTCAATGTGCTGCGGGATACGGTGATCGTGGTCAATACGATCGTCGGCGGGCCTGCCGAGCGCGTGGGCGTCATGCCCAACGACCGCATCGTGCGCATCGACACGCTCGACGCCGTGGGCTTCAAGCAGACCGACGTGCCGAAGCACCTGCGCGGCAAGACCGGCACGCGGGTCGAAATCGACGTCGTGCGCCACGGGGAGCCGGCGCCTCTGCATTTCGTGATCGTCCGCGACAAGATTCCGCTCAACACGGTCGATGCGGCCTATATGGCCGCCGACGGCGTGGGCTATATCAAGGTCAATCGTTTCGGACGTACGACGATGTCGGAGTTCCGCGAGGCGTTCGACAAACTGGGCAAACCCGGCAGCCTGATCCTCGACCTGCGGGGCAACGGCGGCGGATTGCTGGAGCAGGCGGTCGAAATGGCCGGGTTCTTCCTGCCGCGGGGCGCGCTGGTTGTCTCGACCGAAGGACGCGCCGTGCCGCCGATGTCGCTGCGCAATCCGCACGACGGCGAGGCGCCCGACGGGCCTCTGGCGGTGCTGATCGACGAGAGCTCGGCCTCGGCCAGCGAGATCGTCGCGGGGGCCGTGCAGGATTGGGACCGCGGCGTGGTCGTGGGCCGTCCGAGCTTCGGCAAGGGGCTGGTGCAGCGTCAGATCGGACTCGGCGACGGCTCGGCCGTGCGTATCACCGTGGCCCGCTACCACACCCCTTCGGGCCGTGTGATCCAGCGTCCCTACGAGAAGGGCAAACGTCGCGAATACTACCTCGACCACCTGCGCCGCTACGACGATGCGGTGTGCGATTCGCTCGACGCCGGGGCGCCGGAGTACCGGACCCTGCGCACGGGCCGCACGGTCTACGGGGGCGGCGGCATCCGTCCCGACGTCATGGTCGAAGCCGATACTGCGGGATTCTCGGTCTACTACGCCAATCTGATCCGCCGCGGCGTGGTCAATGAATACGTCATCTCGTACATGGACCGCGAGCGCGGCAGGCTGGAGCGCGCCTACCCCGATTTCGCCGCTTTCGACGCCGCTTTCGGTGTCGGGGAGGAGATGCTCACGGGCCTGACGGCGCTGGGGGCGGAGCGCGGCGTGGAGTTCGACGAGGCGGGTTTTGCGGCATCGGAGCCGCTGATGCGCGTCCAGCTGAAGGCGCTCGTGGCGCAGCGGCTGTTCGATACGGGGGCTTTCTACCGGGTGATGAACCCGGCGCAGAACGGCGCCTATCGGCGTGCGGTGGAGATTCTGGGCGGCTGGGAACATGAGGGCGCCCCGCTGCTGATGCCTGAAAATTAAGGCGGAAAGTTTTGGATTTTAGGATTAAATTGCTTATATTCGTTATATGAATTAATCTTAGTGCAATCCCAAAACTACCACGCCATGACACCCCAGACAACGCCTCGCCGCGACGCGGAGGAATATGGAGACCAGATTCTGACCAAGGCCGTGAAAGCCGGCCGGCGCACCTACTTTTTCGATGTGCGGGGCACGCGCGGCGGCGACTATTTCCTGACGATAACCGAGAGCCGCAAGGTGACCAACCCCGACGGCGGTTTTTCGTATGACCGGCACAAGATTTTCCTGTATAAGGAGGATTTCGAGAAATTTTCGGACGGACTGAGCGAGGTCGTCGCTTTTATCCGGCGCAGCAAACCCGAATTCTTCGAGTGCCGGGAGCGCGAGAAGGTCGGCGTATAGCCTTCCCGGCCGGAATAAGGCTGTCGGGCATGTCCGGTTTCAACGATTCCACCCCTGTCGGAGTTTGGCTCTGGCGGGGGTGTTTTCGATGCCGGAAACCTGTCGCACGCTCTCTTCGTGCGGAGCGTCTGTTGGCGGAGTGTGTGCGATTCCCGCAATTTTATTATATTTGTGGCTAAAATCAGGATTATGAAGTTTTCCCAATATCTGTTACTTACGCTCAAGGGCTGCGCCATGGGCATGGCCGACGTCGTTCCCGGAGTTTCGGGCGGCACGATCGCCTTCATTTCGGGCATCTACGAAGAACTGATCGAGTCGATCAAAAGCGTTGACGCCACCGCCCTGCGGCTGCTCGGCACGCTGCGGCTGAAAGAATTCTGGCGGCATATCAACGGCCGATTCCTGCTGCCCGTGCTGCTGGGCATCGCCATTGCGATTTTCTCGCTGGCCCGGCTGATGACCTACCTGCTCACGAACCATCCGATCGCCATCTGGTCGTTTTTCTTCGGTCTGATCGTCGCTTCGGCGTTGCTGGTGGCCAAGCAGATCGGACGCTGGCGGGTGCAGACCGTCGCGGCATGTCTGATCGGCGCCGCCGCGGCGTGGTGGATCACCGTCGCCACGCCCGCCGAGACGCCCGATACGTGGTGGTTTATCCTGCTTTCGGGCGCGATCGCCATCTGTGCGATGATTCTGCCCGGTATTTCGGGCGCCTTCATCCTGCTGCTGTTGGGCAAGTACCAGTTCATCATGCAGGCCGTGGGCGATCTGAACGTTCCCGTCATCGTGATTTTCGTCGTGGGCGCCGCGGCGGGCATCATCAGCTTTTCGCACCTGCTCTCATGGCTGCTGAAGCACTGGCACGACGTGACGGTCGCGGTGCTCATGGGGTTCATGGTCGGTTCGCTCAACAAGGTGTGGCCGTGGAAGGAGGTCGTCGAGACCTATACTGACAGCCACGGCAAGATCATGCCGCTCGTTGAGCGCAACGTCGCGCCGGGGCGTTTCGAAGCCCTTGCGCAGCAGGACGCCCTGCTGGGCGAGGCCGTCGTGCTCTGCGTCGTGGGGTTTCTCACGATCTACTGCATCGAGCTGGCGGCGCGTATCGTCGTGAAAAAACGGGAGGAGTAGGCCATGCGTCGTTACGGACTGATCGGACGCCCGCTGGGGCACTCGGCTTCGGCTGCCTATTTCGCCGCCAAATTCGAACGGGAAGGGATTGCGGACTGCGCCTATGCGCTGTATGAACTGCCGGACATCGGCGCGCTGGAGGGGTTGCTGGCCCGTACGCCCGACCTGTGCGGATTCAACGTCACGATACCTTACAAACGCGAGGTGATGCCGCTGCTCGACGCCCTTTCCCACGACGCCCGGATGATCGGGGCCGTGAACTGCGTGCGCCGTGCGGCCGACGGCTCGCTGACGGGCCATAATACGGATGTGGTCGGACTGCGTGCCTCGCTCGACGAACTGCTGGGCGGGGAACAGCCCGAACATGCGCTGGTGCTGGGGACGGGCGGCGCTTCGCAGGCCGTGCAGTATGTGTTGGCCGAGCGCGGAATCCCGTTCGATCTGGTGTCGCGCGACACGGCGAAGGGCAACTATACTTACGACGATCTGCCGTGCGAAGTCGTGGAGCGGAGCCGTCTGATCGTCAACGCTTCGCCCGTGGGGACCTACCCCGCCGTCGATGCCGCGCCGCGGATTCCCTACGGTTTCGTGACGCCCGGACACTATCTGTTGGATCTGGTGTACAACCCGCCCCTGACGCAGTTCCTCGACTACGGACGTCAGCGCGGGGCGCATATCCTCAACGGTGAAACGATGCTGCGCGAACAGGCCGAGGCCTCGTGGCGGATTTGGAACGAATGACCTTGAAAAACAACAGCAGTATGAAGCGAATGGCTATCTGTTTGTCGGCGCTGGCCGTGTGGTGCGGCGCCGCGGCTCAGGAGACCGTGCCGCCCCGCTTTCAGGGGTCGGATGCGAAGCGTTTTTATGGCGCGTCTTATCGGCGAGACCGAGAAGATCGTCGATGCGGCGCAGATTCCCGCCGCCGAGTTTTCGTCGCAGGTCGTCGTTGGCTTTACGGTCGATGAGACGGGAAATGTGACGCAGTGGCGGTTTCTGGACAACACGTGCGAAGGAAAGGATTCGGTCGGCGTGGAGCCGGCGACGCCCCGCACGCGCGAGGCGATGACCGAGGCGCTGGGGCGGCTCGAAAAGTGGACTCCGGCGATGAAGGACGGGAAGCCGACGACCTACAGCTGGCGGCTGACGATGCGCCTGCGTTATGACGGAAGGTTCACCGGCCGCGGCGCGAAGGGCGAAGGCGTCGTGCGCGTGCGCTTCTACATCGAACCCGACGGGAAAATCACCATCGGCGAGGTAATCAAGTCGCCCGACGAGAAGCTGTCGCGCGAGATGATCCGCGTCATCAGGAGCAGTAAGGGCAAATGGACGCCCCGCAAGGTGCGCGGAGTGCCCCAGCGGACCGCCTATGAATACGGGGTCAATTTTCTGGGGATGGCCGAATGACGCTCCCGAAACGCCGGGCGGAGACGAATCCGGCCGGCGGAAGCGTGAGACCGTCCCGTTGGCGGGCCGACCGCCCCGACGATAAAACAAGAGCTTCCGGAACCTCCGGAAGCTCTTGCCGTTCTATCTGTGCCGCAGCATCGCTTTGGCTTTCTCGGCGTCCTCCTCGCGGACGACGACCTGTGCGGGCATGGTGCCTATGGGGTATATGGCCGACATATATTCGTTGCGGATCATCGACCAGATACCTGCGCTGTCGAGCATCGATTTGGCGATCTCGGCTTCGGTGATGGTGTTGTATTCCGCTAATACAACCATGGTTTCGTCTTGCATAATTTCTCGGTATTGGTTGGATATTTAAAGTTAAGCATTTTGTTGATAAAATGCAATAGCCCTGCCACGAAATCTGCGGAAATATCGCTATCTTTGTTCAGCCATAAAAACAGGAGTTAGAACCATGCCCGATTTCGTCCATCTGCACGTACATACCCAGTATTCGATCCTCGACGGCGCCGCCGCCATCAAGCCGCTCATCAAGCGGGCCAAGGCCCTCGGCATGAACGCCATCGCCATTACCGACCACGGCAACATGTACGGCGTCAAGAACTTCCACGATACCGCCACGGACGCCGGGGTCAAGCCGATTCTGGGCTGCGAGGTCTACGTGGTGAAAAACCGCTTCGAGAAGGACAAGGACGAGAAGGCCGGCGACCACCTGATCCTGCTGGCCAAGAACCTCGAAGGCTATCACAACCTCTGCAAGATGGTCTCCTACTCGTTTACCGAGGGATTCTATTACAAGCCGCGTATCGACAAGCAGCTGATCGAACAGTACCACGAAGGGCTGATCTGCTGCTCGGCGTGCTTGGGCGGCGAAGTGCCGCAGGCCATCATGCACAACGACATCGAGGAGGCCGAGCGCGTGGTCCAGTGGTTCAAGAACATCTTCGGCGAAGACTATTACCTCGAACTGCAGCTGCACCCTTCGGGCGATCCGCAGAAAGACGCGGACGTCTACGAAAACCAGCTGCGCGTCAATAAGGTGATTCTGGAGCTGGCGGCCAAATACGGCGTCAAGTATATCTGTTCGAACGACGTGCACTTCATCCTCGCCGAGGATGCCGTGGCGCACGACCATCTGATCTGTCTCAATACGGGCCGCGATCTGGACGATCCGAACCGTATGCGCTATACGTTTCAAGAGTATCTCAAGTCGCCCGAAGAGATGGCGGCGCTCTTCCCGGACCATCCCGAAGCGTTGGCCACGACGCTCGAAATCGCCGACAAGTGCGAGGATTACAAGCTGACGCACGCCCCGCTGATGCCCAACTTCCCGCCGCCGGAGGATTTCCCTATCGCCCTCGGCGAACTGCGCGAGTCGTTCGTCAAGAAGATCGAGGACGAGGAGATGCTGGCGAAGATCGGCGCCTGCGCCACCGTTCCGGAGCTGGAGGAGCTGGTGGCCGGCGACAAGGAGCTTTCGGACCGGTTGATGGTCGCCAAACAGTACTGTTACCTCAAGGACCTGACCTACAAGGGCGCGCACATGCGTTACGGCGACGTGCTGGACGAAAAGACCGAGGAGCGCATCAAATACGAGCTGAGCACGATCGAGTGGATGGGATTTCCGGGCTACTTCCTGATCGTGTGGGACTATATCCGCGCCGCACGCGAAATGGGCGTGTCGGTGGGACCCGGCCGTGGCTCGGCCGCCGGTTCGGTGGTCGCCTACTGTCTGAAGATCACCAATATAGACCCGCTGAAATACGACCTGCTGTTCGAGCGTTTCCTCAATCCCGAACGCATCTCCCTCCCCGATGTCGATGTGGACTTCGACGAGGACGGCCGCGCCGACGTGCTGCGCTACTGCGTGCAGAAGTACGGCCAGAAGCGCGTGGCCCAGATCGTGACGTTCGGCACGATGGCCCCCAAGATGGCCATCAAGGACGTCGCCCGCGTGCAGAAGCTGGCCCTCTCGGAAAGCGACCGCCTTTCGAAGCTGGTGCCCGACAAGGTCACGCCCGACAAGAAACACGGCGAGACGCCGTTCGATTTCGTCTACAAGGAGTCTCCGGAGCTGGCCGCCGAGCGCGAGTCGCCCAACCAGCTGATCCGCAATACGCTCAAATACGCCGAGAAGCTGGAAGGCTCGATCCGCCAGACGGGCGTGCATGCCTGCGGCGTGATTATCGGTCAGGACGACCTCGAAAAGTTCGCGCCGATGGCCATTGCCAAGGATGCCGAGCTGAACGTGGTGGAGTTCGAGGGCAAGGAGGTCGAAAGCGTCGGCCTGATCAAGATGGACTTTCTGGGACTGCGCACGCTGTCGATCATCAAGGACGCCGTGGAGAACGTCAAGGCGGTGCACGGCGTCGATGTGGACATAGACGGCATTTCGCTCGACGATGCGCCGACCTACGAGGTTTTCGCCCGCGGCGACACGACCGGCCTGTTCCAGTTCGAGTCCCCCGGTATGAAAAAGCACCTGCGCAACCTGAAGCCCAACCGCTTCGAGGACCTGATCGCCATGAACGCCCTCTACCGGCCCGGCCCGATGGAGTACATTCCCAACTTCATCGCCCGCAAGCACGGGCAGGAGCCCGTGACCTACGAGATCGCCGACATGGAGGAGTATCTGAACGACACCTACGGCATCACGGTCTATCAGGAGCAGGTCATGCTGCTGTCGCAGAAACTCGCCGGCTTCACGGGCGGCGAGGCCGACACGCTGCGCAAGGCCATGGGTAAGAAGAAGCGCGACGTGCTGGACAAGATGAAGCCCAAGTTCATCGAGGGCTGTAAGCAGCGCGGACACGACGAGAAGATCTGCGACAAGATCTGGGGCGACTGGGAGGCGTTCGCCTCCTATGCCTTCAACAAGTCGCACTCGACCTGCTATGCCTATGTCGCTTACCAGACCGGCTACCTGAAGGCCCACTACCCTTCGGAGTTCATGGCGGCCCTGCTGAGCCGAAACCTCGCGGACATCAAGCAGCTCACGCTCTATATGAACGAGTGCAAGCGCATGGGAATCCGTGTGCTCGGTCCGGACATCAACGAGTCGATGCGCACCTTCTCGTCCAACAAGGCGGGCGACGTGCGCTTCGGTCTGGGGGCCGTGAAAGGCGTCGGCGAAGCCGCCGTGGAGAGCATCATCGCGGAGCGCAACGCCAACGGCCGTTTCAAGGACATATACGACCTGATGGAGCGTGTGAACTTCTCGGCCGTAAACCGCAAGTGTTTCGAGAATCTGGCCTATGCCGGAGGTTTCGACTCGATATCGGGCTTCCACCGCGGCAAGTTCTTCGGTGCGGACGCGCGCGACAATACGGGCGTGACCTTCATCGAGCAGCTGATGCGTTACGGCCAGCGTTTTCAGGCCGAGAAGAACAACGCCCAGCAGAGTCTCTTCGGCGGCGGCGGACACGTGGATATCCAGCGCCCCGTGCTGCCCGCATGCGCCGATTGGAGCCAGCTCGAAACGCTCGCCAAGGAGCGCGAGATGATCGGTCACTACCTCTCGGCGCACCCGCTCGACGACTACAAGATCATCATCAACCACATGTGCAAGACCCAGCTCACGGAGCTGGAAAACCTCGAAGCGCTCAAGGGGCAGGAGATAGCCGTCGCGGGTATGGTCGTCAGCGTGCAGAACCTCATCACCAAGACCGGCAAGCCGTGGGGCAAATTCGTGCTGGAGGATTACAACGGCACGCATGAATTCGCGCTGTTCAGCAGGGATTACGAGAATTTCCGCAAGTACCTCTTCTCGGATTATTTCCTCTTCGTCCGGGGACGGGTCCAGCCCAAACCCTATAACGACAAGGAGCTGGAGTTCAAGATCATCTCGATGGTGCAGCTCTCGGAGATGCGCGACACGATGATCAAGGAGATGAACGTGCTGCTGCCCGTCGAGGACGTAACCCCGACGCTGGTACGCGAATTGACGGAGAAGGTGAAGGAGGCAAAGGGCGAGACCCTTTTCCGCATCAGCGTGATCGACCGCGAAGCGCATGTTTCGCTCAGTCTCTTCTCGAAGAGCCACAAGGTGAGCCTGACGCAGTCGCTGGTTTCGTATCTGGACGATAACGAGATAAAGTATTCCATCGCATAATAACATTTTAAAACTTAATAATTATGGCTTTAGCAATCACGAAAGAGAATTTTCAGGAAGTAATTTCATCGGAGCTCCCCGTCGTCATCGACTTCTGGGCCGAGTGGTGCGGTCCGTGCCGCACGATCGCTCCCATTGTGGACGAACTCGCCGCCGAATACGAGGGCCGCGTGCTGATCGGCAAATGCGACGTGGAGGAGAACGATGAGATCACGATGAAATACGGCGTGCGCAACATCCCGACCATCGTCTTCCTCAAGGGCGGCGAGCTGGTCGACAAGCAGGTCGGCGCCGCGTCGAAGGCCGCACTCGCGGAGAAGATCGAAAAACTGCTCTAAAATGCTCCGCAGTACCGACTGGCATGGGATGCAGGCCGTCGAGTTCTCGAAAGGCGACTATACGGCCCTGCTGATTCCGGGCATGGGCGCAAACCTCATCCGGCTGACCAATACGCGGCTGGGCGCCGAGATTCTGCGGGCGCCGGCCGACGACGAGGTCGAAACGTTCAAGGGACGGCCGCATGTCTTCGGACTGCCGATCCTGTTTCCGCCCAACCGGATCGAGGACGGGCGTTATACGTTCGGCGGCCGGACTTACCGCTTTCCCATCACGAACGCCAAAGAGCACCATTACCACCACGGCATCCTCAAGAGCCAGCCTTTCGCCGTGTCGAAGGCTTGGGAGACCGGGGAGGAGGTGCTGGTGGAGTGCCGCTACTATTCGAACGCCGGAAACGACGCGATTTTCCGCGATTTTCCGCATGAGTTCAAATGCAAGATCACTTTCCGCCTTACGGCCCAAGGGCTGGAGCAGGAGGTGATGTTCGCCAACCGCAGTGCGGAGTCGATGCCCGTGGGCGTCGGGTTTCATACGCCGATGCAGATTCCCTTTGCGGGCGGTGAGGCGGCGGATTATGTGATGCGCGTCGCAGTTGGAGAACAAGTTGAGATGAGCGGGCGTAATATCCCGACAGGGCGTAAGTTGCCGTTGTCGGAACAGTTCGCCAGACTGCGCGAAGGCGGATTGCGGGTAACGGACTGCGAACCGATCGAAGCGGGCTTCACGCTGCGCGAAATCGAGGTGGACGGCAAGCCTTTCCGGGGTGCGCTGGTCGAGAATCTCCGTACGGGCGTCCGCACTTTCTACGAGGTCGATCGGCAGACGACCTATTGGACGATCTGGAACAACGGCGGCCGGGTGCCCTACTGCTGTCCCGAACCGCAGTCGTGGACGACGAACGCCCCGAACGCCGCGGACCCTGCGGCCGAAGGTTTTCAGGCGATCGCTCCGGGCGAAAGCTGGCGCATGAAGTTCCGGCTGTATGCCAAGTGACCTGCCTTTACGAAACGGGGAATCCGTACGGATTCTTCAAGGCAGACAGCGGGCCGAATTTCGGCCCGCTGTCTTTTTGCGCTATAGGTGATTTTGAGGGATGTCCGTGCCGCGTGCCGGTTTCGGTTCCAGAGTTTCAGCGGATTGACATGTTTTAGGGCGTTGCCTTTATTTTGTTATATGTCTATTGTGAAAGAAACGACAACCGTTTTTACTCCGGCATCGGGGTATTGGTTTTTGTAATGTTCTGTAAGGTCTTTATAGAGACAGACAAGGTCGGGTGCGGGACCAACGCTCCTCGATCGAGAAGAATGGGCGACAAACACATCGAATGACGGGTAATCGGTTGCATTTCCCGATTCATCTGAAAATGTCCATTCCATGAAACCTTGCACCTGTTCTTCGGGAGGAAGCAGCTTGTAGGACTCCGGCATTTCTTCCGGATTTCTATTTGTGCTTTTTATAATGCTGGGACCGAATAAATCGTCGTCGTCTTTTATCGCAATCCCTTTCGGGTGATTATCCTCATCCCGATAAAGCAAATAATGATAATCCAAGGGAAGGATGGGATTGGCTTTCAAAACTTCTTCGATAAGCTCTTTGTTTTCAGATTCTATTGCATATCTGTATTGAGGAAGGGGACGGTTTTCATAATACCATTTGGGAATAAAGTGCAACGGCATCTCCTCCGAATCCTTTTTCTCTTTGGATATTACTTCAAGCCGTTCATATTCCGTCCATGCGGGTTCTCCCATGCCGTAATCCAAGTAGCTCGTTTCGCTGATTTTTATTTTGCACTCGTATTTTTCTTCAAAGTCAAATCCTTCGATATTGCCGAAGGGAATCCATTCATCGGACAGCTCTTTTTTTACGGCATATACGTCTGTCAGATAATTGTGTCCGTCGGAAGTCAATACTCCCGGAACTTTTCTGGATGCAACGGTAAGAATATATTCTTTGTAATCGGTTACTTCTCGTCCTTTTTTTTCGTCATTGTCGCAGCCGACGACGCAGAATATGCAAAGGAATAAAATTAGTATTCCTGATTTTTTAGTCTTCATATTGCTTTGATTTGTAGTTCCGTATTTGCTTTTTCCGTTGTCTTTCGCTCGTCGCGCATCCGGCGCAGTTTCCGGTGGACCTTCCTGCCTTGTAAAGTTACAAAAAAGTGTCATGGACGTTCAAGATGAGCGGTATTTTTTGTATTATGGTTTTCGGCTTGCAACGGGGCGTGTTTTGCTGCGGATTTGTATTATTTTGATCTGATGTGCGGAAAACATGTAAGCATGATTCGGCTTGGCAGCGATAAATCGTAATAAATATCAATATTTACAAGGATTTAGCCGATCTCTCATTTTGTGCGGATTATACTTTTTTGTTCGTCCGGGTTTGTTTGCGAGGAATAAAATCACTACTTTAGCCGTCCACTCATTTTTTAATTTGTACTATGAAGAAAAATTTACTCAAATGCTTGTGCCTTCCGTTAGGCATGTTGTGTGTCGTATTGTCGGCCTGTTCGGACGACAATACGGAACCGACGAAAAAAACGGAGTATACGGTGACCGAATTCGCATCGACGACCATTCCTGAGACGATACCTGCCGAAGGCGGTGCCTACACGATGACTTTTACGACCCGCACCGAAACTCGCTCCCAGCCGGTCGTTCCCGTATTCGAACCGTGGCAGTACCGTGTGACGCTCGGTGAGGCTGTCGGCGATGCGATAGCCGTGACCGAACCCAAAACGGAAGTATCGGTCGTCATCGGTTCCAACTACAGCAAGGAACCGCGGGCGGTCGTCGTGGAAATGGCTGTAACAGAGGATGCCGCTACCCCCCCCGGTGGATTCGGATCGTCGAGGCTGAACAGGAACCTGCCTTAAAAGACTTTTGTGTAACCGAATACGACTCCACGACCATTCCGGAAACGGTTCCTTACAACGGCGGCGGTTACAAACTCGGTTTCACCACGAGCATCGAGACCCGTGCGGCCGATCCGATTTTCGTCGAATGGCAGTACCGCGTGACGCTCGGCGACAAGGTCGGCGATCCGGTGGCGGTGACGGAGCGGACCGAGAGCATCGACGTCGAAATCGCGGGCAACTATACCGAGAACGAACGCAATATCGTTGTGGAGATGGCCGATGCGGGTGCGGAACCCCAATGGACGAAGATCGTCGAAGCCCGGCAGGAGGCCGCGCTCGTACTGACGGCCGGTTTCTATTGGGCGAAGGGCAACGTTACGCTTATGGACGGTAAATTCGCCGTTGCCGACAAGATGTCCGACCTCGGACTCTATTTCCGTCAGGGCAGCAAATACGGCGTGCCGTCGGACGGCGGTTCGTACGCCGGAACGGCCTATACGCCCGAAGCCGTGCAGGTGGCGCTGGCCGACATCCCCTACCGCCAGCCGAATACCGATCCGTGCACGATGATCGATGCCGGGCTGCGTACGCCGACTTATATGGAGCTTTTCTGTCTTTACGACCGGGAAGACTACATGAACCAGCATGTATTGGACGGCATTACCGGCATGGGGTATCTCAGCTCGGACTATTTCATGCCTTTCTGCGGCGCGCTGGAACTTGCTTCGGGGCAGATCAGCGGAAAGTCTCAGTTCGGCGGATATTGGGGACTGGGCGCCAATTATGCGGGTGAAGGTGTGATTTATGTACTCAACGCCGACTATTCGATGGTGGATTACGATCTTGCGGGCACGAACATGGCTTCGCTCCGCTGCGTGAAGAATATCCGCCAGCCTTCTTATGTGTCGCATACGCCGGCTTCGGTGACGGACAATGCTTCGTTCAAGCTTACCGTCAAGACCGATCCGGGTGAATTCCCGGCTTACGAGGTCGATATCGAAGCCGAGGACGGGGAGATTCGGTCCATCGACGCATCGTCGTCCGAGACGGAGGTTACGCTGACCGTGCCCAAGAACGACGAAGTCGGAAACCGCGAATGGCGGCTGTTCATCAACCGGGTTTATTCGGGCGTCTCGTTCGTGCAGCCGGGAAAGAAAAACTATGTGGATTACATATCCCACTCTCCGTCGAAAGCCACCTACGAAGCGTTTACGCTGAGCGTAAAGTGCGAGAGCGACCTTGCGTCGTTCCCCGTGGTCATCAAAGGCAGCGACGGGCTGGAGCTGACGCAGAACGGATCGAAGGAGAATCCGACCGTTTCGTTCTCGGTTCCCGAAAATGCGGGCGAGGAGCGCACGCTCGCCATCTGGGTCAACGGCTCCGATACCGGAAAGAGCGTCCGGCAGGAGGCCAACCCCGCGACGAACGCCTTCTCGGTGACTTGGAGCGAAGGCTACCTGACTGTCGTCGACGGAGCCTATACCTTTGCGGAACCCAAGGAGCGCGGTATGTACTTCAAGTGGAAGAGCAAGTACGGCATCAAGTTCGAAGGCACGGTTTCGAGTTCGACGAAATATCAGGGTGTGGTTTACGGACCCGACGAACAGTCGATTCCGAACTATGCGGACGTTCCCTACGGCGATGTGGATCCGTGTTCGCTCGTGGCGCCTGCCGGAACGTGGCGTATGCCCACTTCGGAGCAGCTTCTGGAACTTGTCGCCGACGGGGCGAAAGAATTCGAGCCTTATGCGTTCAGAATGTGCAGCGACGGCATGCAGAATATCTACATGGTGCCTTCCGGACAGTTGTACAAGGACGGTACGAAGACCATGCTGCCGAATATCATCTCAGTATGGACGGCCGATGAGAGCGCGACCAAGCCGGGACAGTATTGCTATCTGGCATGGTCTACGGCCAGCACAACGAACAATCCGTCGGTTTCCGCAGGCGGGGTCGTACCTGCTACGGCGATGATGGTGCGCTGTGTGCGCAGCAAATAACGCGCTTGACCGGCGCAGATACGAAATAAGCGAAGGCCCGTGAGGCCTTCGCTTATTTTTTGCTGTCGGTTGTAGCCGGAATCTTCCGGTGTGCGCGGATGCGGAGGTTCGCAAAAACCGCCGCCTTTGCCGTCGGGGAATTTTGGGCTTCCGTTCCGGTCAGAAGGTTTCGTATACGACTGTTTCCGCGAGCGGTTTGCGCAGCAGGTCGTGACGGTCGGGATCGGCGGGAGTGCCGATGCCGTAGCCGATGAGCAGGATATTGACGGGTTCCACATGTTCCGGGAGCCGGAACTCTTCGCGGACGGCTTCGGGTTTGAACATGCAGATCCAGAGCGTGTCGAGCCCCAGCGACGCTGCGGCCAGCATCATGTGGTCGGTGACGATCGAAGCGTCGATGTCGCCGATCGTTTTACCGTCGTATTTGCGGGTCCATGCTTCGCCGGTGTCGGCGCAGACGATGACGGCGCAGGGAGCGCCGAAGTCGCGGGTGCAGCGTGCCAGACGCTCCATCCCCTCCTGCGAGCGTACGACGATGAGCCGCTGGGGCTGGCGGTTGGCGCCCGTAGGAGCCACGCGGCCCGCCTCCAGAATGATGTCGAGCTTTTCCTGCTCGACTTTTGCCGGGGCATATTTGCGGCATGCGTACCGCTTTTTTGCCAGAGAGAGAAAATCCATAGTGGTAACTGTTTGAAGTCGGACAAATATACGGCAAAATTCCCGCCGCGGCAACTTTTTACGGCGGCCTTTGTCATGCCCGACTGACAGTTTGGCAGAAAACGGGCGGTGGCACACGGTTTGTTGATGGATGGTCGGATGAAATGAATCAAAATACAGCTAAATATAAAACTATGAAAAACGGCAAAATCGGGGTTACGACGGAGAATATCTTCCCCGTGATTAAAAAGTTCCTCTATTCGGACCATGAAATTTTCCTGCGCGAGCTGATTTCCAATGCGGTCGATGCTACCCAGAAACTGAAGACGCTTTCGTCGATCGGCGAAATGAAGGGCGAGCTGGGCGACCTGACGATTCACGTCGCCGTGGACAAGGAGGCCAAAACGCTGACCGTGACCGACCGCGGTGTGGGCATGACCGCCGAAGAGGTGGACAAGTATATCAACCAGATCGCCTTCTCAGGCGCCGAGGAGTTTATGGAGAAGTACAAGAACCAGTCGATCATCGGTCATTTCGGACTGGGCTTCTACTCGTCGTTCATGGTGGCCGACAAGGTCGAGATCTTCACCAAATCCTATAAGAAAGAGGCCAAGACCGTGCATTGGAGCTGCACCGGCACGCCCGAATTCGAAATGGAGGAGACCGATGCGGAGCATGACCGCGGCACGACGATCGTCCTGCATCTTTCGGAGGATTCGCTGGAGTACGCCGAAAGTTCGAAGGTCGAGGAGCTGCTGCGCAAATACTGCCGGTTCCTGCCCGTGCCCATCGCTTTCGGCAAGGTCAAGGAGTGGAAGGACGGCAAGTACGTCGATACCGACAAGGACAACATCATCAACAACATCGATCCGCTCTGGACGCGCAAACCCGCCGACATCACCGAGGAGCAGTACAAGGAGTTCTATCATGAGCTATACCCGCTGAGCGACGAGCCGCTGTTCTCGATCCACCTGAATATCGACTATCCGTTCCACCTGACGGGCATCCTCTATTTCCCGAAGATCCACAACAACTTCGAGATACAGAAGAACAAGATTCAGCTCTATTCGAATCAGGTGTATGTGACGGATCAGGTCGAGGGCATCGTGCCGGAATACCTGACGCTGCTGCACGGCGTGATCGACTCGCCCGACATTCCGCTCAACGTGTCGCGGAGCTACCTGCAGAGCGACTCCAACGTGAAGAAGATTTCGAGCTACATCACCCGCAAGGTCGCCGACCGTCTGCAGGAGCTGTTCAACACCATGCGCGCGGACTACGAGGCGAAGTGGGACGATCTGAAAATATTCATCGAATACGGCATCCTGACCGACGAGAAGTTCTCCGAGAAGGCGCAGGAGTTCATGCTCTGGAAGAACATCGAGGGCAAGTATTTCACGCCTGCGGAGTATCTGGAGAAGGTGAAGGAGAACCAGACCGACAAGAACAAGACGGTCGTCTTCCTCTATGTGGACGATCCCGTGGAGAAGCACACGTTCCTCGAAGCGGCCAAGGCCAAGGGGTACGACGTGCTGCTGATGGACGGTCAGCTGGACAACCACTATATCAACTGGTACGAGTCGAAGAACAAGGAGACGCGTTTCGTGCGTGTGGACAGCGACGTGATCGACAAGCTGATCCAGAAGGAGGAGAATATCAAGATGTCGCTCACCGAAGCCCAGCAGGAGCTGCTGCGCCCGGTATTCGAGAGCCAGATGCCCAAGGACGACAAGATCCATTACAACATTTCGTTCGAGGCCATGTCGCCCGACGAAGCGCCCGTGGTCATCACGCAGAACGAATTCATGCGCCGTATGAAAGAGATGGCCGCGATGGGCGGCGGAGGCGGCATGAGCCAGTTCTACGGACAGATGCCCGACAACTTCACCATTGCGGTAAACGGCAACCACCCCATCGTCGCCGACATTCTCTCCGACGCGGAGAAGGCCTATGGCGACAAGCTGAAGTCGATCACCAAGAAGATCGACGCGGCGGTCGCCGAGGAGAACCGCTTCGACGAGGTGGTGAAGGGCAAGAAGGAAGAGGAGCTGACTCCCGAAGAGAAATCGACGCGCGAGGAGCTGTCGAAGAAGATCGTCACGCTGCGCGACGAGCGCAACGAGCGGCTGCGCGAGATCGGCGGCGAAAACCGGCTCGTCAAGCAGATCATCGACCTTGCGCTGCTGACCAACGGCATGCTCAAGGGCAAGAACCTGACCGACTTCATCCAGCGTTCGATTTCGCTGATCGAAAAATAGCCGGAGTCGCGTTCCGGAAAAAAGAACCGCATCCCGATGGGTGCGGTTCTTTCGTATGCGGTGTTTTTCAGTATCGTTCCGTTGGAGTCTCCGCCATTGCGTCGCTCCGGAGCCTTGCCGTAGCGGGAATCATCGGAGGTGTCGCTGCCGCTTCTACTCCTCCGTCCACTTGTTGGTGACCAGCTGCAGGAACCAGTCGGGAACGCGGCACGGGCGGCGCGTGTCGCTGTGGATGAAGCCCAGCTGCGTCATGCCCGTATTGAGCAGGTCGCCCTTTTCGTTGTAGATTTCGTAGAAGAAGTTGATGCGGGCCGTGGGAAGCTCTTTCAGCATGATGCGTACGGTGAGCAGTTCGTCGTAATAGGCCGGACGGTGGTATTTGGACTGCACCTCCAGAATCGGCATCATGATGCCCCGCTTCTCGACCTCGGCGAAAGACATGCCCAGCCAGCGGAGCAGTTCGCTGCGCGCGGCTTCGTAATAGCAGATATAGTTCGAGTGGTGGCAGATCGCCATCTGGTCGGTATGCTTGTACCAAACCCTTATTTGACAGTCGTAACTCAGCATGGTTTAAAATGTTATGACGACACGCCCTTCGGGCAGTATGTCGCGGGTTATCAGTTCCTGAGCGGCATCGACCGTGAGCCGGGTCGGCTTGCCGTTGATGTGTGCGTCGTATTCGCCCGGAGGGGGCAGGAGTTTCAGCGGGTCCTCCACCCGGATGCGGTTGCGCAGCGCCCGGCCGATTACCAGATAGGGATGCGCCAGCAGACGTGCGGCGCGCGCCATCTTTCCCTCGCCGACCAATTGCCGGATCACCGTCGAACTGACTTTTTCGGCGTCCACGTCGCATTCGGAAACCTCTATTACGCGCAGGCCGAATCCGTGGCTGTCCAGATAATCGTAACTGCCCTGTTTGTCGTGTCCGAAGCGGTGGTTGAAGCCTACGACGAGCGTTTCGGCTCCCGTATGGCCTACGAGACAGTCGCGGACGAATTCGTCGGGAGCCAGCCGGCTGAAGGCTCTGTCGAAGGGGATGATGACCAGATTGTCGATCCCCAGCCGTTCGAGGAGGCAGATTTTCTCGTCGAGCGTCGTCAGCAGGCGCAGGCCGTCGGCCTTGCCGAGCGTGATACGGGGATGCGGCTCGAAGGTGAATACGATGCTTTCGCCGCCCTGCCCGCGGGCCGCGGCGGTCACGGTGCGCAGCAGTTTCAGATGGCCGCTGTGCACGCCGTCGTACGATCCGACGGTCACCGCCGGATGCGTGAAATGCGGAAGCGCTTCGAAACCGTGAAAAACCCTCATTGCTCTCTCTCCTGCCGCTCTTTGTTTAGGTGTTGCTGCTGTTTTTCTCTTCGTTCTCCTTGACGAAGTAGGCTACTTTTTCGAGCAGCGTGGTGATGTCGTAATTCTCGACTACGATGCCCTGCGGAAAGTTCAGCGGCGTGGAGGTGAAGTTCAGCACGCCACGGATTCCGGCGTTGATGATCGGAACGACCAGACTGGGCGCCACCTGCGTCGGCGAGGAGACGATCACGATGCTGATGTCCTTGTCCTCGACGATCTCTTCGAACGTATCCATGTGATAGCACGGAATGCCGTCGATGGTCTTGCCGACCTTGCCGGGATCGACGTCGAACGCGGCGGTGATTTTCAGTTTGAGTCCCTTGCCGTTGAAATATTTGGTGATGGCCTGTCCGAGGTGTCCCATGCCCAGCACGGCGATATTCATCTGCGAAGGGCTGTCGAGGATTCGGCTGATGTATTCGATGAGCACCTGCACGTCGTACCCTTTCTTCGTATCGCTCGAAAAGCCGATCAGCATCAGGTCGCGCCGGACCTGCACGGCCGTGATGCCGTGGATGCCCGCCAGCACGTGCGAGAAGATATGCGTGATCCCCTGTTTGTGGCTCGCCAGCAGCGTGCGGCGGTATTCGCTCAGACGCTCGATGGTTTTTTCGGGTATTGCGTTTGTCAAAGATGCCATAGTCTTGCTATTCGACGGTTATCGTGAAGTCGCTGTTGTAGTTGACTCTCATCCAGCTGCGGTTGACGTGGTTGTGGCGCCCCTCGCCCTGTCCGAAGAGATAGGAGGTCTGAAGGGGCGCGTAACTCCGGCCTTCCATGTCGTACTCGATGTCGTTGTACATCGCGGGGCAGAAGATCACCGCCGCATCGTAGCCGCGGTACGAGAAGAGCGTGGGCAGTGACCCGAAGGAGCGGATATAGGCGCTGTCGAAGTCGAGAATCGTCTGCGAGTCGCGCTTGGCGTGGTAGGTCGAGATGAAGATCACGCGGTCCTTGAAGAACATCGTGCGGTCGATGTTGTTCATGCGGTTCCAGCGGGTATTGCCCAGCACGACGAACCGGGGGGCCGTGCGGCCGCGGCTCGATATGTTGGTGTCGGCCGAAGCGATGGCCGCCAGAATGCGGTCCACGTCCACCTCGTTGTCGGACATGACGATGAATACGTTGTCGGCGCCGTTGTCCAGCAGCGGCGTCAGGTCGCCCGAATTGCTGTTCGTGCGGGCCGACGGATGGACATATTTATAGGTATGCTTCTTATAGTCCGAATCGCCGAGCAGCGTCAGTATCTCCTTCTCGAACTCCTTGTCCGTACTTTCGGTGTAGATCAGCGCTACCTGCCGGTCCCCGTTCACCAGTTCGGCGGCCTTTTCCCATTTGTGCGCCGGGTCGGGCGCCATCTGGAACAGCACGTCGCTGTTCATGCCCGTGATGTTGGCCAGCGGCGAAACGACGGGCACGTTGTGCTCCTCGGCGAACCGGATGACCGGATACAGCCCCTCCTCGTAGACCGGACCGATGATCAGGTCGGTATTGCGGAAGGCGTCGCTCTCGGTGATTTCGCGGATTTTCTCCGCATCGCGGGCCGTGTTATACAGACAGACGTTCACCGAATAGCCGTATTTGGTCTTCACGCTGTCCAGTCCGAGCAGGAATCCCTGATAAAACTCCAGATAGCTGGGATTGGGGGTGCCGGCGTCCATCGGCAGCAGCAGGGCGACGTCGAGCGTCGCACTGCGCCGCAGTGCGCGGAATTCGATCTCCTTCACCCTGTTGTCGGCGGAGAGGTCGGGGACGGAGTCCGCGCGCACGGTGTCGGCAGGCTGCCGCTCCCCGGCGGCCAGCTCTTCGGGAGAACCCGGAACCTTGATGATCGCTCCGGCTTTCAGGTCGGCGGGTTTCAGCCCTCCGTTGAGCGAGCCGAGCTGCTCTTCGGTGATGCCGAAGCGGCGTGACAGCGAATAGAAGGTTTCGCCCGGCTTGACCATATGATAGGCATAACCCTCCTCGGCGACGCTGTTGAGCGTATTGCGGTAGGCTTCCCACTGCTCCTTGGCGCCGGCCTCGTCTTCGGAGCCGATCTCCTTCTTGCGGATCAGGATGCGCTCTCCGAGCCGCAGGTTGGTCGGATCGAGATTCGGATTGTCCTCGATGACGGTCTGGATCGGGATTTCGTACTTGCGCGAAATGGCGTACAGGGTTTCGCCCTGCGCGACGGTGTGGGAGTCGAAGGTCCTGCGCAGCTTCCGCTCCGACTTGGGTTCGGGCACGGCCGTCACGAAGGGTATCTTGACGTTCTCCCCCGCCTTCAGCCCGCCGCCTGCCGACGGATTGTACTGAAGAATCACCTTCTCGCCCACCTCGTACGCCTTAGACAGCCCGTAAAGCGTTTCGCCGGGCTGCACCGTATGGATGTAGAATTTCGAGCCGTTGATGTAAACGATCGTTCCCGACTTCTGCACCGCGAAGGCGCACACGCTCAACAGGAGCAGCAAGACTGTCGCACAAAGTCGCTTCATCGTCATTTCAGTTTTTCGCGCATGCGGATTTCGGTGATGACCTTCTTGGTGTAGAGCGGGAAATCGCCGTTCATCATCCATGCGTAATAACTCGGTTCCATGCGGAAGACCTCCTCCACGCTGCGGCCCTTGTATTTGCCGAATCCGAAGACCTCCTCGCCTTTTTCGTTGAAGAGGATGCGTCCGGCGTAGTCGGCCGTTTCGGCGCGGGTCGAGAATTCGGCCAGCTTGTCGATGTCGTTCTCCAGATCGGGATAACGCTCCAGCTGGGCCTTGAGCACCTCGTAGGTCGCCAGCGTGTCGGCCTCGGCCGAGTGTGCGTCGTCCAGATCCTTGTCGCAGTAGAACTTGTAGGCCGCCACCAGCGTGCGCTGCTCCTTCTTGTGGAAGATGTTCTGCACGTCGATGAATTTGCGGCGCTTGAAGTCCACGTCCACTCCCGCGCGCAGGAACTCCTCGACCAGCACCGGCAGGTCGAAGCGGTTCGAATTGAACCCTCCGAAGTCGCAGCCGCGGATGAACTGTTCGAGCGACTTGGCGACCTGCGCGAAGGTCGGGCAATCCTTGACGTCCTCGTCCGTAATGCCGTGGATGGCGGTAGCCTCCTCCGGAATGTGCATTTCCGGATTGAGCTTGCGGGTTTTGACGATCTCTTCGCCGTCGGGCATGATCTTGGCCATCGAAATCTCGACGATGCGGTCTTTGGCGGTGTCCACGCCGGTCGTTTCGAGGTCGAAGAAGATGATCGGGCGCTTGAGGTTTAACTTCATCTGAGGGGCCGTTATGCGTTGATCATCATCGGCATGAGCAGCATGAGCGTCGAGCTTGTCTGCTTGTCGTCATATACGGGTTTGAAGACGCCGGCACGGGTCGAGTCGGCCAGTTCGATCACCACGGTCGGCGTGTCCATGTTCGAGAGTATCTCGACGAGGAACGTCGATTTGAAGCCGATCGTGATCTCCTCGCCGTCGTAGCTGCACGAAATGGTCTCGTTGGCCGACACCGAGAAGTCGATGTCCTGCGCCGTGAGGTTGATCCGGTTGTCGCCGATGTCCATGCGGATCAGGTTGGTGGTCGGATTCGAGCAGACCGCCACGCGCTTGATGCCGTTCACCAGCTCGACGCGGTCCACCAGCACCTTGTTGGGGTTATTGGCCGGAATCACGGCGTTGTAGTTCGGGTAGTTGCCCTCGATCAGACGGCAGACGAGCGTGTGGCTCTTGAGCTTGAAGAGCGCGTTTTTCGAGTCGAAGCTCATCTCGATGGCGTCGTCCTCCTTCAGCAGCACCGATTTGAGCAGGTTGGCCGGTTTCTTGGGCAGGATGAACGAAGCCGTGACCTCGTTCGCGGTCTCGGACTCGTACTTCACGAGCTTGTGCGCGTCGGTGCCCACGAACGTCAGCGCGCCGGGCGCCAGATTGATGTAGATGCCGTTCATCACGGGACGCAGTTCGTCGTCGGCCGTGGCGAAGATCGTCTTGTTGATGCCGTTGACCAGCGTATCCACGTCCATGCTCAGCTCCTTCTTCTCGGCGCTCAGCTGTGGTACGGCGGGATAGCTCACGGCGCTCGCGCCGGGAATCGAGAGCGAACCGCTCTTCCAGTTGATCGTGATTTCCCAATTCTTATCGTTTACGTCGATGGTCAGCGGCAGTTCGGAGAACTCCTTCAGGGAGTCGAGCATCAGTTTGGCGGGTGCGGCGATGGTTCCCTCGCTCTCCACGCTGTCTACCGTAATGGAGCCGATGAGCGTCGTTTCGAGGTCCGAAGTCGTGACCTTCAGTTCGTTGCCGCTCAGCTCCATCAGGAAGTAATCCAAAATGGGAAGCGTGTTCTTATTGCTGATAACCTTGCCGGTGGTAGCCAGAAGCGAGAGCAGGGCCGAGCTTGATACTGAAAATTTCATACGTTTGTTTCCTTTCTTTATTTTCTGTTATGGTTTCTGTTATTCTAAAACTGCGAGTTTGTCGAGCGCCGTGGAGATCATCTTGCGCACGAAGGGTTTGTAGTCCGTATCGACGTTCTGGGCGATGCGCTGGGCGATGATGGTGCAGATCGTGGCGGCGCGGTGGCCCATCAGGGCCGCCAGACCGGCCAGCGCCGAACCCTCCATTTCGAAGTTGGTGATGCGGCGTCCGCGGTAGTCGAACGATTCGATCTTCTCGTTGAGCCGCGCATCCTGCGGTTCGAGACGCACCCAGCGGCCCTGCGGCGCATAGAAGCCCGGAGCGGCGATGGTGATGCCCTCGCGCGTCACGTCGCGGAAGTGCTCGAACAGCGTCTTGTCGGCGTCGATGAAGTAGGGCTTGGGAAGCAGTTCGTTCCAGCCGACGTGCTCCATGAAGGCCTTTTCGATGGCGAGGTCGCAGATTTCGTTGCGGCCCTTGTAGTAGTTCAGCAGGCCGTCGAAGCCCACCGACGTACGCGAGAAGACGAACTCCCCTACCTTGATGTCGGGCTGGATGGCGCCCGAAGTGCCCAGACGCACCAGCGTCAGCTGCCGTTTCTGCGCCTTCTCCTGCCGGGTGGCGAAATCGACGTTGGCCAGCGCGTCCAGCTCCGTGACCGAGATGTCGATATTGCCGATGCCGATGCCCGTCGAAAGTACCGTCATGCGTTTTCCCTTGTAGGTGCCCGTCACGGTCTTGAATTCGCGGTTGGCGACTTCGCATTCTCTGGTGTCGAAAAATTCCGCAACCAAGGCCACGCGGCCGGGGTCTCCGACGAGAATCACCGTGTCGGCGAGCTGCTCCGGCAGCAGGTGCAGGTGGAAAATCGAACCGTCGTCGTTGATAATCAATTCGGAAGCAGGAATCGTTCTCATAATAGTCGTTTTTTAATTTTCATAATTGGCATAAAAGTAATATATTTACCTCGAATATCAAAACTTCGAAGACAATTTTTCATAAATATATGTATAGATAAACCTCTTTAAAATATGACACTCATCAAATCCATTTCCGGTATCCGCGGCACGGTGGGCGGGGCGCAGGCCGAGAACCTGACGCCCCCCGACGTCGTGAAATTCACCACCGCATACGCACGTCTGATCGCCGAGCGGAATCCCGGCAAAAAACTTACCATAGTCGTAGGCCGCGACGCCCGTATTTCGGGCGAAATGGTCTCCGATCTGGTCGAGGGCACCTTGCTGGCCTGCGGCGCCGACGTGATCAACGTCGGGCTCTGCACCACGCCGGGCACCGAGATGGCCGTCATCACCAAGCGGGCCGACGGCGGCATCATCATCACCGCGTCGCACAACCCGCGTCAGTGGAACGCCCTGAAGCTGCTCAACTCCGACGGCGAATTCCTCACCGACGCCGAGGGCAAGCGCGTGCTGGCGATGGCCGAGGAGGAGGGCTTCGAGTACCCCGGCGTGGACGGCATCGGGCATGTGCTTTCGCGCGAACCGTTCAACCGGACGCATATCGAGCAGGTGCTGGCGCTTCCGCTCGTGGACGCCGAGGCGGTCCGCAAACGCCGCTTCAAGGTGGTCGTGGACGCCGTGAATTCCGTGGGCGGCATCGTTATGCCCGAACTCCTGCGGCGGCTGGGGTGCGAAGTCGTGGAGCTGAACTGCGACCCGACGGGCGAATTCGCCCACAACCCCGAACCGCTGCCCGAAAACCTGACCGGAATCGCGGAGACGATCCGCCGCGAGAAAGCCGATCTGGGCATCGTCGTCGATCCCGACGTGGACCGGCTGGCGCTGGTCAGCGAGGACGGCTCGATGTTCGTCGAGGAGTATACGCTGGTTGCCGTGGCCGACTATATTCTGTCGAAGAATCCGGGCGGCGACACCGTTTCGAACCTCTCCTCGTCGCGGGCGCTGCGCGACGTTACCGAACGGCACGGCGGCAAATACTCCGCGTCGGCCGTCGGCGAGGTGAACGTGGTGGCCAAGATGAAGGAGACGGGCGCCGTGATCGGCGGCGAAGGCAACGGCGGCGTGATCTATCCGGAGTTGCACTACGGCCGCGACGCGCTGGTCGGGACGGCACTCTTTTTGACGTGGCTCGCCCACAAGGGGATGACCATGACGCAGCTGCGCGCCACCTACCCCTCGTACTTTGCCTCGAAGAACAAGATCGAGCTGACGCCGGCGATCGATGTGGATAAAGTACTGCGTGAGATAAAGGAGCGTTATGCCGGTGAAAACATGAACGATATAGACGGCGTGAAAATCGACTTCGCGGAGAACTGGGTTCATCTGCGCAAATCGAACACCGAGCCGATCATCCGCGTCTACACCGAGGCGAAATCCATGGCCGAGGCCGACGCGCTGGCGCAGCGTTTCATCGGCGAGATAAAAGAGATATGCAACATTTAATTTATAGATTATGAAAAGTGGAATTTTGATCCTCGCGGCTGCCGCCCTGCTTGCGGCCTGCGGCGGAAACACCCAGAAAAAGGCGGCTGCCGGCGGCACGGAGACCGTGGCCGGAATGCCCGACATGCACACGGCCGAGACATCGCTCGACTATCAGGGAACCTATGCCGGAACGCTTCCGGCAGCCGATTGTCCGGGCATCGAGACCCGTCTGACGCTGAAAAAGGACGGCACTTTCGACCTGCACATGAAATACATCGACCGTGATGCGGAATTCGATACGAAGGGCGGCTACTCCGTGAGGGGCAACCTGCTGACCCTGACTCCCGAAAACGGCGAGGAGGTCGAGTACTACAAGGTCGAGGAGAACCGCCTGCGCCGGCTCGACGCCGACAAGCAGCCCGTGACGGGTCCGCTGGACGAAAACTACGTATTGAAGAAGACTGAATAACACCCCGGAAAAATGGATAAAGTAAAGAAATATATAGACGCAAATAAAGATCGATTTATCAGCGAGTTGTTCGACCTCCTGCGCATCCCTTCGATCAGCGCGCAGAGCGAGCACCGGCCCGACATGACGCGGTGCGCCGAATGGCTGGCCGCGGCGCTCGTGAAGGCGGGCGCCGACCATGCCGAGGTGTTTCCCACCGAGGGCAATCCGGTGGTTTACGCCGAGAAGACGGTCGATCCCAAGGCCAAGACCGTATTGGTCTACGGTCATTACGACGTGATGCCCGTCGATCCGCGCAGCGAGTGGCGGACCGAGCCGTTCGAGCCTGTCATCCGGGACGGCCGGATATGGGGCCGCGGCGCCGACGACGACAAGGGCCAGCTCTGGATGCACGCCAAGGCGTTCGAGGCGATGTGCGCCGAGGAGTGCCTGCCCTGCAACGTGAAATTCATGCTGGAGGGCGAGGAGGAGATCGGCTCGCCGAGTCTCTACAAATTCTGCGAGCAGAACAAAAAGATGCTCAAGGCCGATATTATATTGGTATCGGACACTTCGATGATCTCGATGCAGACCCCCTCCATCACCTGCGGCTTGCGGGGCTTGGCTTACATGGAGGTCGAGGTGACGGGACCCGACAAGGACCTGCATTCGGGGCTGTTCGGCGGTGCGGTCGCCAACCCTGCCAACGTACTGACGCGCCTTGTGGCGCAGTTGGTCGATGCTGAGGGGCGTGTGACGATCCCCGGCTTCTACGACGACGTGCGCGAGCTCACTCCGGCCGAGCGCAAGGCCTTCAACAAGGCGCCGTTCAGCCTCGCGGCCTACAAGAAGTCGCTCTCGATCGGCGACGTGGAGGGCGAAGCGGGCTACACGACGCTCGAACGTACGGGCGTGCGTCCGTCGCTCGACGTGAACGGCATCTGGGGCGGCTATATCGAGGAGGGCACCAAGACGGTGATCCCGTCGAAGGCGTCGGCCAAGATTTCGATGCGGCTGGTGCCGAATCAGGATTACCGCAAGATCAGCAAGCTGTTCGAAAAATATTTCAAATCGATCGCACCCAAGAGCGTGAAGGTCACGGTCAAGTCGCTGCACGGCGGCATGCCCTACGTCGCGCCGACCGACATGCCGGCCTACAAGGCGGCGGAGAAGGCCGTGGCGGAGACTTTCGGCAAGAAACCCCTGCCCTTCTATTCGGGCGGCTCGATTCCGATCATCAGCGGTTTCGAGTCGATTCTGGGCATCAAGTCGCTGCTCATCGGCTTCGGACTGGCCGAAGACGCGATCCACTCGCCCAACGAGAGCTACGGACTCGAACAGTTCTACAAGGGCGTCGAGACCATTCCGCTGTTCTACAAGTATTTTGCGGAGCAGAAGTAGCGCGCGGCCATGTATCGGGAATTTCTCGATTTCATCTTTCCGCTCGCCGAAGGCGCCGGAAAGATCCAGTTTGCCTACTTCCGGGGCGACGATCTGGCGATCCGCACGAAATCCAATGTCTACGACGTCGTTACGCGCGCCGACAAGGAGAGCGAAGCCTACATCGCCGCGGCGATTCTGGAACGCTGGCCCGACCATGAGATACTGGGCGAGGAGGGCGGTTCGATGGGGCGTGCCGGGAGCGATTACCGCTGGGTGGTCGATCCGCTCGACGGCACGACGAACTATAGTCAGGGGCTTCCTGTTTTCTCGGTTTCGATCGCCCTGCAATACCGGGGCGAGACGATCGCCGGAGTTGTCTACGCGCCCTACCTGAACGAGCTGTTCTGGGCGTCGAAAGGCGGCGGGGCTTATATGAAGAGCCGCTCAGGCGAGGTGAAGCGGCTGCACGTCTCCGACAAGCAGACCCTCGCCACGTCGGTCATCGCCACCGGATTTCCGTATGACAAGGACGTCAATCCGGACAACAACAGCGACAACGTCGCGCGCATCATCCCCTACGTGCGGGACGTGCGGCGGCTGGGGTCGGCGGCCTACGACCTGAGCTGTGTCGCGGCGGGACTTCTGGACGGTTATTGGGAGCTGGATCTGCACGAGTGGGACGTGTGCGCCGCGAATCTGATCGTCCGGGAGGCCGGGGGCGTCGTTGCGGACTTCAGGCCCGACCGCGGAGTGTCGCAGGCCGCGGGCAATGAAACGCTCGTGCGGGAGATTCTGAAATATGTCATTTAAGCACCGAAATCGGTGCTTTTTTTCTTATTTCGGGGTGTTCGAATATCGTTTTTAAAATATTTTCTTATTTTTGACGGGATAAAAATGCTGAAAGAATTATGTGTGGGATTGTAGGATATGTCGGCGGGCGCGAAGCCTGTCCGATCCTGTTGAAAGGTTTGCACCGGTTGGAATACCGCGGTTACGACAGCGCGGGTGTGGCGATGGTCGATGAGGACGGTGCGCTCAACGTTTACAAATGCAAGGGCAAGGTCTCGGACCTCGAACATTTCCTCGCGGGGAAGGAGCTGGGCGGAAATATCGGCATCGCGCACACGCGCTGGGCGACGCATGGTGTCCCGAACGACGTCAATGCCCATCCGCACTGCTCCGAGTCGGAGAATATCGCCCTGATACACAACGGAATCATCGAAAATTACCGGGTGCTGAAAGATGCGCTCGAAGAGAACGGCTACACGTTCCGCAGCAGCACCGATTCGGAGGTGCTGGTGAACCTGATCGAATATATCCGCTCGACCAACGCCTGTTCGCTGCTCGAAGCCGTGCAGCAGGCGCTCCGTCAGGTGGTCGGCGCCTATGCTATCGCCGTGGTCGAGAAGAACAACCGCGACGAGATCATCGCGGCGCGCCAGAGCAGCCCCATGGCCATCGGCATCGGTCGGGGCGAGTACTTTCTCAGTTCCGACGCCGCGTCGATCATCGAGTATACGCAGGATTTCGTCTACGTGAACGACGGGGAGATCGCCGTTATCAACCGCAACAAGCCGCTGAAGATCGTCACGCTGGACAACCATGAAGGCAAAATAGACATCAAGAAGCTGCAGATGAGCATTTCGCAGCTCGAAAAGGGCGGCTATCCGCACTTCATGCTCAAGGAGATTTACGAACAGCCCAAGACCATCGTGGACTGCATCCGCGGTCGCATCAACCCCGAAACGGGCGAGGTGAAGCTGTCGGGCGTGATCGACAACCGCAGGAAATTCCTCCAAGCCCGCCGCATCATCTTCGTGGCGTGCGGAACGTCGTGGCATGCGGCGCTGATCGGCGAGCACCTGATCGAGAATATCTGCCGGATTCCGGTCGAGGTGGAGTACGCTTCGGAGTTCCGCTACCGCAATCCGGTCATCTACGAGGACGACATCGTGATCGCCGTGTCGCAGTCGGGCGAGACGGCCGACACGCTGGCCGCCGTCGAACTGGCCCGCAAGGCCGGGGCTTTCGTCTTCGGCATCTGCAACGTCGTCGGCTCCTCGATCGCCCGCGCCACCCATTCGGGCGCCTATATCCATGTGGGACCGGAGATCGGCGTGGCTTCGACCAAGGCATTTACGGGGCAGGTGACCGTGATGGCGATGCTGGCGCTGGCCGTGGGCCGCGAGAAGGGCGCCGTGACGGAGGAGTACTACCGTGAGGTGGCGAAGGGCCTGCTGGAACTTCCGGCCGTACTGGAAGAGGTGCTGAAGCTCGGCCCGCGGATCGAAGACCTCTCCAAGATCTTCACCTACGCCCACAATTTCATCTATCTGGGCCGCGGCTACAACTACCCCACGGCGATGGAAGGCGCGCTCAAACTGAAGGAAATCTCCTATATCCACGCCGAGGGCTACCCCGCCGCCGAGATGAAACACGGCGCGATCGCGCTCATCGACAACGAAATGCCGACGGTCGCCATCGCCACGCCGGACAATACCTACGAAAAGACGGCCAGCAACATCGAGGAGATCCGCGCCCGTGGCGGCAAGATCATCGCCGTGATCGCCCGCGACGATACGCATGTGCGCCGCAGCGCCGATTACACGATCGAGGTTCCGGTGATAACCGACTGCCTGATGCCGGTCGTCGTCTCGGTGCCGCTGCAGCTGCTGGCGTACTATATCGCCGTAAACAAGGGCCGCAACGTGGACCAGCCGCGCAATCTGGCCAAGTCCGTGACGGTGGAATAGCCCCGGCACCGGAAAATAGCTGAACATGGAAATCCCCGCAGCCGTACGCGGCTGCGGGGATTTCGCTCACACATTATCATTAACCTAAAACCTCGTGTCAGTCGTCGTAGCCGTTGGGTTTGGCTTTCCATGCGGCGGCGAAGATCGCCGTGCCGACGAGCGCCATGCCCACCAGCGTATAGAGCGCGATGCTCCAGTCGGTGTACTGCACCAGCATGCCGAGTCCCCAGCCCGAAACGATCGTGCTGCCGTAGCCGAACAGCCCGCAGAAACCGCCTGCCGTAGCGGCGGCGCGCTTGGTGGCGATATTGGCCGCGGCGATGCCGACCAGCGCCTGCGGGCCGTAGATGAAGAATCCGGCGGCCATCAGAATCGCAACGGCCACGATCAGCGGCGTATGCTCGTTGAGCGAATAGAGTCCCACCAGACACACGGCGGCCATCAGCATGCAGATGACGCACGTGCGGGGCGCACGGCCGCCGAAGAAACGGTCGGTGGCCCAGCCTGCGGCCAGCATGCCCGCGATACCGGCAATTTCGAACGCCGCGACGGTCCAGCCCGCATGGCTGATGTCCATGTGCAGGTGCTCCTTGAGCATCGTCGGTCCCCAGTCCAGCACGGCGAAGCGCACGATGTAGACGAAGAAGTTGCCCACGGCGATGATCCAGATCGTCGGATTCAGGAAGACCTTGCGGCGCAGGAAGGCCTTGTATTCGGCCTTCTCCTCCGCTTTGGACTGCGGTTTTTCGGCCGTTTTGCCGGTCTTGAGTTCGGGAAGGCCCACCGACGAGGGCGTGTCGCGGACGAAGGCCCAGACGACGGCCGCACCCAGCAGGGCGATCGTCGCCGGGAGCAGGAAGCACCAGCGCCAGTGCTGCGAGAGCATCGACGAAGCGTCGAACCATGCGCCCCAGTTCAGGCTGACGACATAGCCGCAGAAGATGATGGCCAGTCCGGCGCCGATCGAGTGCGAGGTGTTCCAGACCGACATCTTGGTCGCCAGCCGTTCGGGGACGATCCAGTGGGTCATCAGCCGCGTGCAGGGCGGGACGCCCATGCCTTGGAACCAGCCGTTGAGAATCCAGAAGATGCCCAGCGCCAGCACCGAGGAGCTGAATCCGAAGAGCAGGTTGCAGATGCCGCAGAAAACGAGTCCCGTGACCAGAAAGTAGCGTGCGTTGCTGCGGTCGCCCCAGATGCCGTTGACGAACTTCGAGAGTCCGTAGATCAGTCCGTGGAGCGTGAGGAAGAGGCCGAGGTCGGATTTCGAAATGCCCATCTCCTCGTTGAGATACGGCATGGCGATACTCAGGTTCTTGCGCACGAAATAGAAGAGCGCGTAACCGAAGATGCACATCGCCATGGTGCGGAATTCCCAGTATTTGAAACGTTTGACCTGTTGGTCGGTCATGCCGGCATATGCCGGATTGAGTTGTTTTGCAGACATTTATTCAGGTTGGTTCGGGTTTTACTTCAGGTCGGTGGAGCTTCTGTTGCCGCGGATGGCGGCGTCCTGCAGGGCGTGGATCGCGTCGCGCGACCACGGCAGGCCGATGAATTCGGAGGGATAGTCGGTCTCGATGATGTCGGGTTCGGCCAGCAGTTCGCGCATGTAGGCCACGCGGCGGTCGTGGGGATTCTTCACCTTGTCGGACGATCCGGTGATCGAGGTCATCGTCATCACGCCCTCGGCGTGCAGCAGATCGTAGACCTGTTGGAGTTCGGGATTGACCGCCAGACGGATATAGGCCATGATGTATTTCCACGGAATGGGCGAAGCCTCGTACGCCCGGAAGTGCTCCATCGAACTGATTTCGACGCAGAACATGACGTTGCGGATGCCGTGGTTCCAGTAGTAGAGCGCCTCTTCGATCGAGCGGACGCTCAGCATGATGTTGTGGTACATGGACCACTCGCCGCCGGGCCGGAGCTGCCTGATATAGTAGTCGAGACTCGCGCGGCGCACCTCGTCGCTCACGCCTTTGGTGTTGATGTACTTGTTGTCGAAGTTGAAGACCACCTTGTCCTTGCCCCATTCCAGCACATCCTTCAGGCGCGGAATCCTGTAGGGCGTGACTTTGCCGTCGCGGTCCACGAGGTTCAGGCGGCGCAGTTCGTCGTAGGTGTAGTCGGCGACGAGGCCCTTGCCCGTGGTCGTGCGGTCGATCGTCAGGTCGTGCATGAGCACCATGACGCTGTCCTTGGTGAAGCTGAAGTCGATTTCGAAGAAGGTAGGCATCAGCGACAGCGTCTTTTCGCACGACTCGATGCAGTTTTCGGGATAGCCGGGCATCATGCCGCCACGGTGGCCGCTGACGATCACGTCGCGCGCGGGATCGTAGGTGAAATAGGCCTGCAGCTCCTCGATCGAATCGATCTTCACGGTGTGCAGCCGGGGGGCTTGGGCGCAGGCGGGCATGATTGCGGCGCAGCATGCGGCCAGCAGTAGCAGTTTCGTGTTTTTCATGTCGCAGGCGGGGATTAGCGGATGATTCGTTCTACTTCGGCGTACGCCTGCGCGGCGAGCGCGGGCAGCGGATCGCCGGCGGGCAGTTCCGCGATTTCGGCTACGGCCGCCGCCGCGCCGAGCCGTGCGGTCATGGCGATCATCTCCACGCTCTGCGGGTCCTCCGGATTGTCGTAGTGCAGGGCCGCGCCGATGCCCAGCAGCAGGTTGGGCGTGCCGATGCCGTACTGACGGGCCGTGAGGACCGGTTTTACGAGCCGGTCGCCCGCCGAAAGCTTGCGGAGCGGTTCGCGGCCCACGCGGGTCACGTCGTCGCAGAGGTAGGGGTTCGTAAAGCGGCCGATGATCTTGTCGATATAGGCGAAGTGGGCGTCGCGGTCGAAGCCGTAACGCGCCACCAGTCCCCGCCCGCTCTCGCGCATGGCGGCTTTGACGACGGCGTGGATCTGCTCGTCGGAAATGCTCTGGCAGATGGTCATGTAGCCCTTCATGCGGCCCAGATAGGCCGTAATGGCGTGGCCCGTGTTGAGCGTGAAGAGCTTGCGCTCGATGTAGGCGATCAGGTTGTCGGCCGGATTCATGCCGGGGATTTCGGGTACGGCGCCCTTGAATGCGGCGCGCTCGACGTTCCATTCGAAGAAGCGTTCGACGACCACGTCGATCGGGTTTTCGCTCTTGACGGGCGGTACGATGCGGTCCACCGAACAGTCGGGGAAGCCGACGCACTGCTCGCAGTAGGCCTGTCCGGCGGCGTCGAGGTGCGTCAGCACCGCGGCTTTGAGCTGCGAAGTGGCGCGGACGCCGTTTTCGCAGGCGATGACGTTGAGCGGCTGCTCGACGCCCTGCTCCCTGCGGGCCTCGATGCCCGCGGCGATGGCTCCTGCGATGCGGGGCAGGATCGTAAGGCCGACGGCCGTGGTGACGATCTCCGCTTCGGCGATTTGCTGCGCGAGTTCGGGACTCCGCGAATCCACGGCCGAAATGTCGGTGATGCGCACCTCCTCGCATACGGTGTCCATGATCTGCACCGTGTAGCCCTTGTCCCGGTTGATCCGGTCCACGATCTGTTCGTTCACATCGGCGAACACCACATGGTAGCCCGCCTTTTCCAGCACGGCGCCGATGAATCCGCGTCCGATGTTGCCCGCTCCGAATTGAATAGCTTTTTTCATTCTATCTATGATTGATGATTACCAGAATCGCATGATGTGTCTGCGCCGGGGATGGGAAAACGCGGCGGCAGGTGCCGCCGTACTGCCGGAGCATGGCTGCCGGGGACTGCGCTGCGGCGTCCGGCGCCGGAAAGAGGTTTTTTCCCATCGGTCGTGTAGTTCGGTTGTGACATATTAAATACAACCGATCGGACGAAACCACCTAACGGAATTACAAAAAAATTAAAAATAACACGGGGGATTGTTTCATAAATTCAGAATGTTTACTTTTGTGGCGAATCAGATTGTCCGATGGAGAAAATTCTGCTTACGACACGGATCCGCAACGGCGACCGCAAGGCTTTCGACGAACTTTGCGGCCGGTACTATGCCATGCTGGTCTCCTACGCCCGCCTTTTCATGAAGGACGACTGGGCCGAGGACGTGGTGCAGGACGTCTTTTACAACGTGTGGCAGAACCGCGCGGCGCTGGACGATTCGAACTCCCTGTATAAATATCTGCTGCGTTCGGTTTACAACCGCGCGCTCAACTATCTGGACAAGAACAGGCGCGCCGGCGATTACCGCGCCTACTATCAGGAGCGGATCGCCTCGATGGGCAGCGCCTACTATGCGCCCGACAACAGTCCGATCATCCGTAAGCTCTATTCCGACGACCTGCGCGCGAGTCTCGACGCGGCGATCGAGTCGCTGCCGCCCAAATGCCGCGAGGTATTCAAACTGAGCTACCTCGAAGACCTTTCGAACCGCGAGATCAGCGAGCGGCTCGGCATCTCGCAGAGTACGGTCGAGAATCATATGTATTCGGCGCTCAAACAACTGCGCCGGAAGCTCTCCAAGGAGCAGCTGCTGTTGCTGCTCGCCCTGCTGTTCATGCGATAGGAAAAAATTTGCCGTACCGAGTAGGTATTTTCTCCGGGGTGCCTGTATGTTATTATGCAAGCACCTAAAAAAGATACGCATTGGCACACACCGACGACACCGTATTGTACAGCATCGATTCTGTATTATACAAGCACCTGAATCACGAAACGACCGAGGCCGAAGAGCGGCGGCTTTACGCATGGCTCGAAGAACGGGAGGAGCACCGCACCTTCTATTTCGAGATTGCGGCGATCTGGAGCGCCCACAAAACCCTTTCGTCCAAACAGCTCGGAGAGCGTTGCGACGCCATGATGCGCCGGCTCAACGCGCGGATCGACGCCGACGAAGCGATGCGCCGCGAGGTGAAGCGGCAGCGTCCCGCATGGCGCCGCTGGGCGTCGGCTGCGGCCGCAGCAGCGGTGGTCGCCGTCGCCGTAACCGCGGCGTGGTTCGCCGGCGTCGGAACGCCGGGGGACGAGCTGTTCCGTACTTATCTGAATGAAAGCGGCGAAATCACGGCCCTGCGTCTCGAAGACGGCACGCAGGTGTGGATGCAGGAGGGAACCCGGCTGCAATACGCCGTCGGCGCGGGTTCTGCGGAGCGTGTCGTGCGCATCGACGGCGAAGCCTATTTCGACGTGGCGCACGACGAAGCGCATCCCTTCGTGGTGAAGACCGAAAACCTGTCGGTGCGTGTGTTGGGCACGGCGTTCAACGTCAGGGCGCATGCCGCCGATCCGCTGACCGAAGTGGTGCTCGAACGCGGTTCGGTGCGCCTGCAGACCCCCGAAGGCTATAATCTCGTGCGGCTCCATCCCAACCAGCGGGCCGTGTTCGACGCCGCGAAGGACGACATCGAGGTGGAAGAGATCTACGCCGAGCATTTCGTGACGGAGCGTTACAACCTCGTGGCGATGAAGAACGCCACGATCGGCGAAATCATCGCCCGCATCGAATCGAATTACGGCGTGCGGATACGCATAGCCGATCCCGACAACCGGAAACGATACGACATCAACTACCTGCGCACCAACTCGCTCGAAGAGGTCATCGACATCGTCGAATTCATGACCGGACAGCGCTGCGAGGTCGTGCGCGGTAAATAGCTATCCCCTGTCCCGTCCGCGGACGGCCGCCGCGGACGGGGCTTTTCACCCAAATTAACCTTTTTCGCAAACCTTAAAATCATGAAGAAAAATTCCATCTTCCGTTGGGGAGTGGCGATGCTTCTTTTGTTTACCGGCTTGAGCCTGAGGGCCTATGCCGAAGACGACGGAGGCTCCCCTTTCCGGAAAAACCACGATGTGGACCTAACGGTCAAGTCCGCTACCCTACAGACTTTTACGGACGCTTTCACCAAGCAGACGGGCGTGCTTTTCTCCTACGAATCGGCGCTGGCGTCCATGCCGATGGGCGACGTGTCGGTACGCGAGAGCAACGCCCCGCTGGAGCGGATTCTGAATAACGTATTCACCAAACGGGGATTCCGCTACAAAATCGTGGACCGCACGGTCGTGCTGACATACGACCGCACTGCGGAGCCGCAGCGGAAGAACAGCGTGACGGGCCGTGTCTGCGACGCGGCGGGAAGCCCGCTGGTCGGCGCCACGGTGCTGGTGAAGGACTCCACGCGCGGCACGACGACCGGGGCCGACGGCACCTATTCGGTCGAGGCGGAGCCCGGCGCGGTCCTGCTCTTCTCGTACATCGGTTACACGGAACGCGAAGAGCCGGTCGGCAGCCGTTCGGTGATCGACGTCACGATGCAGGAGGACCAGTCGGTGCTGGAGGAGGTCGTGGTCGTGGGATACGGCACGCAGACGCGCAAGACCGTGACTTCGGCGATCTCGAAAATGGACGGCAAAACCCTCGAAAGCATGCCCGTGAACCTCGTCGGGGACGGTATGAAAGGCCGTATCGCCGGCTTGCAGGTCGCCACGACCGACGCAACGCCGGGTTCGGCGCCGAAATTCCTGATCCGCGGCGGTTCGTCGATCAACAACTCCAACGATCCGATCGTGCTGGTGGACGGCGCCGTACGCGAAATGGCGGGCCTGAACCCGAACGACATCGAGTCGATCGAGGTGCTCAAGGACGCCGCATCGGCCGGTATCTACGGTTCGCGCGCATCGAACGGCGTGATTCTCATCACCACCAAGAAGGGCGCGCCCCACAAGGGACCGCAGATCGTTTTCGAGGGGCAGTGGGCCTATGAGAGTCCGGCCACGAAGTTCGATCTGATGAACGGCCGGGATTACCTGCTCACGCTGCGCCCGGCGATCGCCGAAGGCTACTGCGGCGGCGCGGACCCGCTCAGCATTCTCGACGGCGCCGAATCGGCGGGAGCCGGCAACAGCGCCGCTTCGCGCTGGACGACGCGCTACCTCAATCCGGGCGAATCGCTGCCGAAAGGCTACAAATGGATCGAAGACCCGGTGAACCCCGGCAAGATCATCGTTTTCCAAGACAACGACCAGCAGAGCCAGTGGTTCGACGACGCCTTCTGGCAGAACTACTATATCGGCGTGAACGGCGGCGGCGAGAACATCCGGTATGCCGCGTCGGCGGGTTATACGGACGACGGCGGCATCGGCATGGCCACCGGATTCTCCCGCTTCACCTTCCATGGCAACACCTCGTTCAAGGTGACCAGACGCCTGACGGCGACCACGACCTTCGACTATTCGCAGATCGAGCGGCAGATGCTCGACGGAGGGGCGCTCAACAAGCGCAATTCGGTGATCCGCGGCCTTTCGGTACCCGCCACCCACCGCGACTGGTACGACGCCGAAGCCGGGGAGGATTTGGCCGGAACGCCCGCCATGGGGCCGAACAACACCACGCTGCCCGCCGCCTACTACAACTATTACTACAGCGATACGGGCGAGACGACCAAGCGGTCGAGCGTGAACATCAACCTCGAATGGGCGATCGTGGACGGCCTGCGCGCCGTGGCCCAGTTCTCGAACCACAACCGCCATTCGCGCAGCCACTTCTTCGTGAAGAACAACCCCACGACGGGCACCAACATCCGGCCCACGAAAGAGGCCTTCACGGAGACCAACCGCATGGACTTCCAGACCTACCTGAACTGGAAGAAAACCTTCGCCGAAGACCACAACATCGACGTGGTGGCCGGTTACGACTACATGAAGGACAAGAACAACAGCATCGACGCGCGCGTGCAGGGGGCGGCATCGGACAAGATTCCGACGCTGAACGTCGGGACCTCCAACATCACCAACTACCCGACCAGCACGCGGACCGACGAGGTGCTGATCTCCTACTTCGGACGTGTCAACTACAACTTCCGCGAGAAATACCTGCTGTCGTTCACCATGCGCGCCGACGGTTCGTCGAAATTCGCCGCGGGCAACCGCTGGGGTTACTTCCCGGCGGCTTCGGCCGGCTGGATCGTGGACGAGGAGGCGTTCTGGCCGCAGAACAAGGTGGTCAGCTCGCTCAAACTGAGGGCCAGCTACGGTCTGACGGGCAACAACGGCATCGGGCTTTACGACACCTACGGCAGCTACAATTCGGCGTATCAGTACAACGGCATGTCCACCACCACGACCGGCGAAATGCCGAACAGCAACCTGACATGGGAATCCACGACGCAGGTCAATGCCGGTCTGGACATGGGGCTGGCCGACGACCGGGTGCGCGTGAGTTTCGATTACTACGACAAGGTGACGCGCAACCTGCTGTTCGACGTGACGCTGCCCAACACCACCGGTTACGGCTCGGTGGTCTCCAACGTGGGCAAGGTCCGCTTCTACGGCGTCGATCTGGCGATTTCGTCGGTCAACATCAGCCGCGGCGACTTCACGTGGACCACCGACTTCACCTATAACTTCAACATGAACAAGGTGCTGAAGCTGCCCGACAACGGCAACGTGCGCAACCGCATGGACGGCATCACCATCGGCGACGGCAGCCAGTTCGGGGGCATCGCCGAGGGCGAGCGCATGGGCCGCATCTACGGTTACAAGGTCGATCACATCATCGAGACGCAGGCCGACGCCGATGCGGCGATGTACGACGCTTCGTCGCGCGGATACCGCCGCTCGGACCGCAGGCAGATCGCCGGACGCAAGGACATCGGCGACTACGAATGGGTCAACCGCGCGGGATCGACGCAGCGCGACGGCCGGGACATCATCAACGAGGAGGACCAGTTCCTGCTCGGCTACGCCACGCCCCACTCGACCGGCGGCATCGGCAATACTTTCCGGTACCGGAACTGGTCGCTGAATATCTACATGGACTATGCGCTGGGCCACTCGATCCAGAACGAGATGCAGATGCGCTACTTCATGGCGACGATGGGCAACTGCAACTGGAATTTGGTGAACGACGTGAAGCAGTGCTGGTCGCAGCCGGGCGACAAGACCAAGTACGCCCGTTTCACGGCCAACGACCCCGACTGGGGCAACCGCAACTTCTCGCGCATGTCGGACGTTTTCGTCGAGAAGGGCGACTACCTCTGCATCCGCGACATCTCGCTTTCGTACAAGCTTCCCGTGCGCTGGACGAGCCGGCTGGGCATGAAAGACGTGACCCTGACCGTTTCGGGCAACACGCTCTACTACTGGACGGCCGTGCACGGCGTATCGCCCGAAGCGGCGACCACCGGGGGACTCTACAATTCGGCTTCGACCTATGCCACGGGTTTCAGCCCCTATCCGCCCGCGCGCAAGATCCTGTTCAGCGCCAAATTCACGTTCTAACCCCTTAAAACTACCAAACCATGAAATGCAAAAAGATACTGACTGCCCTGCTGGCTGCGGCGTGCACGATGAGCGGCTGCCACGGCGACCTCGATATCATGCAGGACAACAAGCTCTCGGCCAGCAACATGTGGATCGACGAAAGCGACGCCGAGACGGCGACCTACGGCATCTACCTCTACATGCGCGACGCGCTCAAGAGCGTACACGACATCTACCTCTGCTGGGGTGAATTTCGCAACGGTCTCTGGGGCGCGGGCACGAACAAAACGCTGTCGGGCGTGGACCAGACGCAGGTGCGCACCAGCACCATGTCTTCGAGCAACGCCTATGCCGACTGGAGCGTCATGTATAAGACCGTCAATCAGGCCAACCTGATTCTCAAGCACGTGCCGGAGATGGGAATTTCGGAATCGGTCCGCAATTTCAGTCTGGGCAACGCCTATTTCTCCCGCGCATGGTGCTATTTCTGGATCGCACGCATCTGGGGCGACGCTCCGCTGGCCCTTACGGGGTACGAATCCACGGGCGGCGACCTCTACCTGCCCCGCGCGCCGAAAGCAGAGATTTTCGCCCGGATCGAAAGCGACCTGACCGAAGCCGAGCGGTACGTGACCGACAATTCGGACAAGGCCGTAGCCACGCCCGCCGCGGTGCAGATGCTCAAGGCTGACTACGCGCTGTGGATGTACCGCGTCGCCGGAGGCGGTTCGTCGTACCTCACCATGGCCGAGAAGGCCATCGAGGCGCTGAACCTCTCGGCGTCGCGTCTGGAAAGCGACTACGCTCAGGTCTTCTCCTCGGCCAACAAGCTCAACAAGGAGGTGATCTTCGCCGTCCATCAGGCCAACGGCGAAGCCGTCAACGGACCGGGGTATTACCTCGGCTGGAACAGCAACTACGTTGAAGCGGCCTACCAGAACAACCCTGTGCCCATCACCGGCGGCAACCAGTGGTGGTGGTACACCGACCGCTACAAGGCGCTGCTGACCTCGGTCGAGGGCGACACGCGCACGAAGCTGACCTACAACAGGGCCGATTACGGCACGACGATCAAGTCGATCGAGTGGACCGAAAAGGGCGTCGGGCAGATGATAAGCGGCGCGCGCATTTTCGACTCCGACTTCATCCTCTACCGCTATGCCGAGGCCTTCCTGATGGATGCCGAAATCAAATACTACCGGAAGGACTACGGCGGGGCGCTGACGGCGCTGGGCGAAATCACCAAGCGCGCCTACGGCAACGCCGCCCACTACACCGATCAGAGCGAGGCGGCCGTAAAACGGGCCATCGTCGAGGAGAGTCTCAAAGAGCTGGTCGGCGAAGGGCGCACGTGGTGGACGCTGATCCGTCTGGACGCGGTCTGGGAGTACAACAAGGATGTCGCCGACAAGCGCGAAAGCAACGCCAACATTCTCCTGTGGCCCATCACGCAGGAGTCCATCATCAAGAATTCCAAGCTCAAACAGACGGAGGGCTGGTATTGATACATAACCCGAAAAACGAACGACAATGAAAATCAACTGTTATATTGCGCTCGTCGCCGCGGCCCTCGCATGCGCCTGCAATCCGCTGGCGGACACCGACGACATGGACAACAACGTGCAGGCCACACGCATCGCCTTCTCGCCCGAAGTCGTGACCCTCGACAACGCCGGGCGGAACGCCGAGGAGGATCAGGGACAGAACGTCATCGTCACGCTCAACCCCAAGGCACGCAGGTCGATGGCATGGAGCGCCGAGACGGACAAAACCGAAACGTGGTGCACGCTGACGGAGTGCAGCGTCACCGACGCCGACGGCGTCACGCACCGCGGATTCCGGATCACCGCGACCGAAAATACGGCCTACAAACGCACGGCGACCGTTACCCTGACGGCGGCCGACGGTACGCAGGAGACGCTCCGGGTCGTGCAGACGGGCGTCTACCCCGACGCCGAAGTCACGGTGGACCCGAAGCAGATCGAGTTCAACGCCGACGAGATCGTCCCGGTTGATGTCAGCTTCACGACCAACATGGGCGACGTCTATGCGGTCTCCAGAGACGAGGACGCCGACTGGATTTCGTGGGAGGATTTGGGCGGCAACGTGATCCGCTTCACGGCCGCGCCGTGGGACGACGAGGAGCAGCCGCGCACGGCCAACGTCTATATCACGGTCGGCAGCGGGGAGACGAGCGCCGCCACGGCGAAGATTCCTGTCACGCAGCTGGCCAAAGACCTCTACTGCTATGTCTGGGGTGCGTCGCTGTTCGATTACGACCGGTTCGAACTCGCCCGGCGCATGACCAAGTCCGAGACGGGCGTCTACCGTTTCGACGCCTATTTCACTGCCGGAAATGCACCCGAAATCCGCGTCAACACCGTGCTGCGCGCCGATTACTACCCCGCTTACGCGCTTGCGGCCGACGGGCGGATCGTCACGCTCAATTCGGCGGCGGATGCGGTTCCCGCGGGGCCTGCGATCGACATCGACGGCATGCGTACGCTGACCATCGACCTCAATGCGATGACCTACACCCTGTCGCGCATAGCGATCGCCAACTGCATGCCCGACGACGCGGCGGCCGCCTGCCCGTCGAAGGCGTTCCGGACCAAGGACGGCGGCGTGAAGATATGGATGACCCGCAACCTGAACTGGAACGGCGGTCCGGAGATCGGCGCGATGAAACTGGGGTCGCGTCTGGTGCCGGCCTATTCCGGCTCGGCGACGTCGGGCGGCTACGATCCCCAAGACCCCTACATCGAGCGCAATCCCGCCTACGACGAAGAGGAGAGCGGCGGATCGGTCAAGGGCGATCAGGCCGTCACGGACCGTCACGGACGTCTCTATACGCTCGATGAAATCCTGCTGGGCACGCCCGCCGGCGGATTGGGCCGCGGCATCACCTCGATCGAATGGCCTTCGGCCTACAATGTCGGTTCGACATTCGTCGATGCCGTCGGCACGCAGATCACGGCGCGCGTCTTCAAGTCCGCGGAGATGAAAGCCGTGACCGACGACGAGCGGTTCTTCGCCGAAAATCCGGCGCTCTCGGCCCAGATTCAGGGCATCTGCCCCTACGGCTGGCATATCGCCAACTTCCGCGACTGGTACGACCTGGCCTATGCTGCGCTCGAAGCTTCGCGCGGCGATGGGACCTATCCCGTCCGGGAGGAGATGCTGACCATCGCCAAACTCGTCGCCACCAACGCCAACAACGTGGCTCCGTGGCTCCGCACGCAGGAGGGCTGGACGAGCACTCCCGCCCGTGCCGCGGGCGCCGACGCCTTCGACTTCAACCTCTATCCGACCGGATGGCGGCTCAACAAGAACGGCTACGGGCAGTACGGCGACACGGCCCACTCGTGGGTGCCGCTGATCGGCTCCTCGGCCAAGAAGACGTGGCGTCTGAACAACGTCAAGGCGACGAGCAACTACTGGTTCAACGACAACCTCGACGCCGGCAACCCGGCCGTGGGCATCCGCTGCGTGAAAAACTACAAAGTCAAGAAGTAATCAACCGACCGGGGTGCGGCCCGCGGAAGGGCGCTCCCCGGTCCAAAACCGACAAGAACGATGAAAAAGCTGAAATATCTGCTGATGGCGTGCTGTGCGGCCTGCGTCTGGCTGGCGGCATGCTCCGACGACGATTACGAACCGCTGCCCGACTGGTGGTGGGAGCAGACGGGCGAACCGGCGGTCTATCCCGAACCCGAACCCGTCGATAACAAGGTCGTGGCGCACCGCGGCTGTTATGCCGAGACCGGATTTCCGCAGAACTCCGTCGCCGGGCTGAAAAAGGCCGTCGAGATGAAGCTCTTCGCCTCGGAGTGCGACATCCACCTGACCAAAGACGGCAAAGTGGTCGTCTACCACGACGATTATTACCTCGGCAACACCTGCTTCAAGGACGCCACCTATGCCGAGCTGTGTGCCAAGGGCACGCTGGCCAACGGCGAGAAACTGCCGCTGCTGGAGGAGTTCATCGACGTGGTGCTCGAAGGCGGCTGCACGCAGTTGTGGATCGACGTCAAGACGCTCGGCGACGAGGCGGGAGGCAATGCGGAAGCGAGCCGGACCGGCATCGCCGCCGCGCAAATCGTCCACGAGAAGAGGGCCAAGAATTTCGTGGGATTCATCGTCGGCCGTCTTGCCATACGCGACAAGGTGATTCCCGCGGTCCGCTCGGCGTGGCCCGTGTCGTACGGAGCGGCGGCCTACGAACCGGGCGACTTCATCGCCAGAGACATTCCGTGGGCCAACATGAAGCTCGCCGATTTCGGGCTGGACACCAAGCGGGCCAAGAGCTTTCCCGAAAACAAGGTGCGGCTGAGCCTGTGGCAGATCGACACCGACGAGCAGATGCAGTGGTATCAGGGCATCCGCAGCGATGTCTACGGCATCACGAACTATCCCCTCAGGATGATGGACAAGCTGGGACTCCGCTGACGGATTTCCGCATGAAAGGAATGCCGCGCCCCGGAAGGAGCGCGGCATCGCTTTTTGCAGGCCGGAATCAGAATCCGATGAAGTCGGTCTGAAGTTTCGACGTGCGGTAGGTGTTGCCCATGCCGTCCTCGACGACGATCTCGAAATCGGCCGTTTCGGGCGTCCCGGAGGTCAGTCTGCCGTAATAGAAGTGGTCGAGCTTCTTGCCCCACGTGCTGCCCACGCTCTTGCTGAAGTAGAGCACGTGGTAGGCGTAGGCCCAGTAGTCGCAGGTCGAAATGCGGGTCATATCCCCCACCTTCGCGCCGTTCTGCCAGAGCGACACTTTCCAGTCGCCGCCCGTGTCCGAATTCCAGACGTTGGCCACGATGCACTTCGCGTCGTTCATGGCCGAGGCGTTGGCGGCGAAGCCGAACGTCGTGCTGCCGGAGGTGCCGAACACCTGCTTGGCCGAGTAGGCGCGGATCTGGTGGTCGGCGGCCTTGTTGGTCGCTTTGTAATACTGGTTGGGAACGGTGCTGCCCGAAATCTCATACACGCCGTATCCGTTCGGCGTGCCGTCGGCGCAGAGGGTCGAGGTCCACCACGCGCCGCAGGCCGCTCCGTGGATGTGTTCGAAGATCTTCTTGCCGTTGCGGGTGTGGATGTACTTCTGCTGGTAGTGCGTGTGCCCGATCATGATGTGCGCTTCGGCGAACTCCGAGAGCAGGTCGAGCACCCCGGCGTGATTCATGTGGCTTTCGTCCGTTTCGCTCGTGCCGCCGCGGAAGGGCATGTGGGCGCAGAAGATCACCAGCTTGTCCTTCGCCACGTGCGACAGGTCCTGACGGAGCCATTCGAGCTGCTGGTCGGTGATGCCGCCCTTGTAGTTGCTCGACGGGGTGCTGCCGCCGACGTAGAAGACGTTGTCCATCGAGACGATGTGGGCGTTGCCGCGGTTGAACGAGTAGTTGCGCGGTCCGAACTGCGATTCGAAGTTGGCGGCGGCCTTATCGTCCGAAGTCTCGGTCTTCAGGTGGTCGTGGTTGCCGATGGTCTGGAAGATCGTCAGGTTGCGGTTGGCCATCGCCTCCTTCATGTTGCTCCACAAGTCGGGCGTGTCGAAGACGATGTCGCCGAGCGTGATGCCGTACACGGCGCGCCCTTTGGCCTTGAACGTTTCGACCGTCGCCTCGATGTCGGGAATGGTCTCGTTGACGTAACGGCTGATGTCGGCCGTGCTGGCGCACTGCGGGTCGGCGATGCAGAGCAGCGTGAAGTCGGTTTCGGGAGCCGCCAGCGGCTTGAGCACGAAGTCGTGGCGGTCGGCGATGTTCTTGTGGACGATTTCGGCATAGTACAGCGGATAGTTGTCCGCCGAGGTGTTGATTTCGTACCCTGCCGGCGTGCTGTACCAGACGAAGCGCGCCTTCTTGTAGCGGATCATCTGATAGACGCCGTTGGCGTCGGTCTCCACGCAGTTGTAGCCGTCCGACACCACCACGCCCTGCACGGGGTTGCCCGACGTGTCGGTCACCAGTCCGTAGAGGGTCGTGCCCTCGCCGAGCTGCGTGCCGTTAAGCTCGGTCTCGACGCCGGGTTCGCGGCCCTCGCCGTCCGATTTGTCGTTGCTGCACGCCAGCAGAAGCGCGGCCGCCATGCAGCAGAATAACATGATTCTTGTCTTCATATCTTGTCGTTTTTATTGTCCTCTTACTTCCAGAGCGCGTTCTGTTCGAGATTGGGGTTGCGCGTGATCGCCGTCAGCGGAATCGGACGCAGGTACTTCTTCTCGCTCCATACGCGGCGGTATTCCCAGACGATGTTGCCCTCGCCGTTGAGCGAGAAGGTCTGGTTGGCGCCCGTATTCGAAATGGCGATCGAATGTTCGGTGTCCTCGCCCGGACGGATGTAGAAGTCGGGCACGGGATCGCCGTTGTCGTCGGTGCTGAGACCCGTGTAGTCGTAGGTATAGCTCGTGCTGCCGATGTAGATGCCCGTCCACGGGTTGTTGTCGCTCGTCAGCAGGTCGCCCATGTGCCAGCGCATGTCGTCGTCCCAGCGGAGACCCATTTCGAGACAAAGTTCGATGCCCCGTTCGCGGCGCACTTCGAGAATCCATTTGTCGGTCACCGTATTGAGGAAATAAGCCTCCATGTAGGGATCGGCCTTGGCGGGGATGACCGACGTCACGCCGGCGCGGCTGCGCAGCGGCGCGATGGTCTGATCCCAGACGGCGGCGTCCATTTCGCCCAGCTCGGCCTTGGCTTCGGCATAGTTGAGCAGCACCTCGGCGTAACGAATGATCGGCAGCGAGTTCCAGCTGGCCGCCTTCGAAAGCACGTTGTCGGCATCGTCGTCGATCGACCACTTGATCGGATGGTAGCCCGTGCGGGTCACCTTCCAGTTGGGCGAATAGAGCACCGTGCGGCCGCTGATCTTCATTTGGTACGAGGGGCTGATGACCGTCTGCGCCATGCGGGCGTCGCGGCCGTCGAATTCGTGGATGAAGTCGATGGTCTTATAGCCGTCGATGTCGGTGAAGGGCGTGCCCTTGGTCGTGAGGTAGGTGTTCATGAACTTCTTGGTCATGGCGATCTTGGTACCGTAGGTCGGCGAATAGTAATACCAGCTGGTTTCGTGGAAGGCCGAAAGTTCCTTGCTGTATTCGCGGCCGAAGATCACCTCCTGCGTCAGCAGCCCGGCGCTGGTGAACAGCGAGCGGTAGGCGGTCTTCACGTCGCCCGTCACGAGCGAGAAGGGCCCTTTGTCCATGATCTCCTTGGCTGCCGCGGCGGCTTCGCGCAGGAACTTGTTGTCGGCGTTGTTGACGTCGTTCTGCCACGGCTTGTCGGACGACGGCTCGCGCGAATGGTACTTGCGGAAGGTGCCTTCGTAGAGACATACGCGCGACTTGAAGGCCAGCGCCACCCACTTGTTGATCAGGGCCGAGCCTTTCGTGTATTTGGCGTCGGCAAGGCAGTAGGTGCTGGCGAAGGTGAGGTCTTCGAGCACTTTGTCCATGACGTATTCGCGGCTGTCGCGGGGTTTGGTCAGAGCCTCCTTGTCGCTGGCCGAGATCGTGAAGTCGTACCAAGGCACGGCGCCGAAGGTCCGCACCTTGTCGTAGTAGAACCATGCGCGCCAGAAGCGGGCCACGCCTTCGTAATGGTTGTAGACCTCGTCGCTTACGCGGCCCCGGCAGCGGTGCATGTTGTCGAGCATGTAGTTTACGCGGCGCAGGTTGGTCCAGCTGCTTTCGGTCCAGCCGCCCTGATTGTCGGGCGAGACGTTGCCGTCGGGACGCAGCAGGTCGGTGGCGATGTCCACGGCGCAGTAGTCGGCGTCGATGTCACCGCGCGTGATGGTTCCGTCGCCGGGGATCATCTTCTGGATGAATCCGTTGGCATATAGCTCCAGATCGGTCTCCGATTTCCAGAATTCGTCGCTGCCGATCTGGTCGTAGGTGTCGCGCGTCAGGAAGTCCTCGCAGGCGGTCATTCCTGCGGCCGCCACGGTCATCAGCGTGTATAATAGGATTTTTTTCATGGTTGCAGTCGGTTAAAATGTTACGTTTACGCCCAGCGTCACGGTCTTGAGCATCGGATAGGAGTAGCCGTTACCCGTGCCGCCGAGTCCCGATTTCTGGGTGCTTGCGAAGTCGGAGTCGCCGCTGGTGATTACTTCGGGGTCGAACATGTCCGTATACTTGAACATCGGCGAGTGCGTGAAGAGGTTTTCGCCCGACACGTAGATCTTCAGCCCCTCGATGCGCAGTTTCTTGCAGATGTGCTTGGGGAAGGTGTAATCGACCGTGATGTTTTTCAGACGGATGTACGAGGCGTCCTGCAGGTAGTGGTCGTTCTCCCACGTCAGCGGACCGTCGTTGCGGTTGGCGGCGAGCGACACCATGCGCGTCCAGTAGGGATTCTTGTCCATGTTCGTCACGCGCCAGTTGTCGGTGCTCTTGTCGATCTTCACTACCCTGTCGCCCGTCTGCGTCTTCATCAGCGAGTTGTAGGCGCGGTTCCACTTGCCCCAGAAGAAGCCCGATTCGGTCCACGGATACCAGTCGCGCTTGCCCACGCCCTGCCAGAGCATCGAAAGGCCGATGCCGTTCCAGTTCAGCGACATGTTGATGCTGTACTGGTAGCGGGGCGACTGGTTGCCGATGATCTCCATGTCGCCGTGGTTCGACAGCGTGCGGTTGCCTTTGGTCATGATGCCGTCGCCGTCCACGTCGACGAACCGCAGGTCGCCGGCGTAGGCGCGGAACATCTCGCCGTTCTTGAAGAAGTTATAGGCCGGGCCGTTGAGCGCCTCGGCGTTGCTGGCGTAGATGCCCGCGGTGCGGAAGCCCCAGATCTCGCCGATCTCCATGCCCTTGTAGTAGGTGGTCAGGTCGCCGGTCTCGTTGTAGTAGTCCGTAATCCAGCTGCGGCTGTCCCAGAGCATGGCCCGGAGGCTGTAGTTGAAGGGCTTGCCGCCCAGCTTGAACGAATCGCGCCAGCCGAGGCTGACCTCCCAGCCCTTGGTCTTCAGGCTGGCGTAGTTGCCGTAGGGCGCCGCGCTGCCCAGCACCTGCGGGAGGTTGGGACCGACGGTGTAGAGGTCGGTGGTGTTGCGGCGGTAGTAGTCGCCCGTGAACGAGAGCCGGTTGTTGAACAGGTCGAGGTCCAGACCGATGTTGTAGGTGGTCACCTTCTCCCACGTGATGTCGTCGGGAATCAGGTCGGGAACCGACGTGTAAGGCACGTTCTGACCGTTGATGATGACCGACGACTTGGCGATCGAGGCGCTGTTGGTGGCCGTCATCGTTTCGAGGTACTGATAGGGGTCGATGTTGGCGTTGCCGAGCGAACCGATGCTCGCGCGGATCTTGAAGTTGTCAAGCCATCCCTCCACGTGCGGTTTGAGCCACGGCTCCTCCGAGAGGCGCCAGCCCACCGATGCCGAGGGGAAGAATCCCCACTGCGAGTTGGCCGGGAATTTCGACGAACCGTCGTAGCGTGCGCTCAGCTCGACCAGATAGCGGCCCGCGTAGGCGTAGTTGATACGTCCGAAGAAGCCGACCAGCCCCCACGTGTAACCGCCCGACGTGGTCGAGTAATACTCGCCGTCCATCAGCGTGAAGCTGGGCTTCGAGGGATAGAGGTTGCCCTGCCGGTAGGTCTTCTGCGCGCGGTAGTCGTAATCTTCGAGGTTCCATCCGGCCACGACGTTCAGGTCGTGGTCCCGTCCCAGTTTGGGGGTGAGGGTGCCGACGATGTTGGTCGAGATGTAGTTCGAAATGTAGTTCCAGTTTTCGAGCGACGAGTAGCTGTTGTCCTGTCCCGAAACGTTCACGCCCGTATAGTAGGTGTAGAGGTTCTCCATGCGGTCGCGCGTCCAGCGTGCGCCCTTGTAGGTCACGTCGGCCGAGACTTTGAACACCTCAGGGACGAATTCGAAGTTGAACGTCGTGGTGTTGGCCACCTCAAGCCGGTTGTCCTCCTGCCACGAAGTGCCCTCGGCGAAGGCCGCGTATCCGCTCTTGGCGGCGGTCTGCGTCCATGTGCCGTCGGGGTTCTTCAGCAGCGCGAACGGAAAGGCGAACATGTCGATCTGACGCGAGATCATCTGCTGGCCGTAGTGCATCATCGGCTGATGGTACTTGCTGCTCATCAGACTGGTGTTGTTGTCGAGCGTCAGCCACGGGCGGATGCGGATCGAGCCTTTGGCGCGCAGGTTGTACTTCTTGTAGGTCTCCTCGCCCACCTTGTAGATGCCGTCCTGATTGTAATAGCGTCCCGAAACGTAGTAGCTCACGCCCTCGCGGCCGCCCTGAATGCTGACGGCGTGCGTGGTCGAGTAGTTCACCGACTTGTAAATCTCCTTGAGCCAGTTCGTTTCGCCGTAATAGCTGTAGTTGCCGTTGGCGTCGATGCTGTAGTTGTCCATCGTCGGATCGGCACGGCGTCGTTTCAGCTCTTCGAACCATGCGTTCGAATAAGGCATGTAGTTGTTGAACAGCGACGGGACGGTGGCCGTCGGCGACGAGTTGAGATACGATTCGCGGAACGCCTCGACCCACTGCACGGGGTCGGTCACCACGTTGTCCTCCCAGATCACCGTGCGGCGGTGCAGCGACACCGAACCGTTGTAATTCACGCGCACCTTGCCTTTTTCGGGATTCTTGGTCGTGATAAGGATCACGCCGAATGCGCCGCGGGCGCCGTAAACGGCTGCCGACGAAGCGTCCTTGAGCACCGAGATCGAGGCGATGTCGTCGGGGTTCACCGAGCTCATGTCGCCCTCGGCGCCGTCGATGAGCACCAGCGCGCTGCCGCCCTGTCCGAGTTTGTTCTCCTTCTGCCCGCCGTTGACGCGGGCCTTGAAGCTGTTGTTCACGCCGCGAATGGTCACCTGACCTCCGTGGGCGGCCTTACCGTCGGTCTGCACGATGTTCAGACCCGGAATCTGGCCCTGAAGCGAACGGGTGATGTCGGCGTTCGGACGGTTTTCCACCGCGTCGCCCGCCAGATTCTCGACGGCACCCACGATGTTGCGCTTCTTGAGCGTACCGTAACCCACGACGACCACTTCGTCCATCATCAGCTGGTCCTCCTGCATCGTGACGTCGATCTGGGTGCGCTGCCCCACCGGCTCTTCCTGATTGCGGTAGCCGATGTACGAGAAGAGCAGCATCGCGTCCTTGTCCGCCGGAATGGTGTAGCTGCCGTCCACGCCCGTGGAGACGCCGACCAGCGTGCCTTTGATCGTGACCGTCACGCCGATCATCGGGTTGCCTGCGGCGTCCCGCACCACGCCCGTCACCTGCGCCTTGGCCGGAGCGGCCCTGACGGTTTGTGCGGGATGCGCGCTGCGCGTCAGCACCACGACCTTGTCCACCACGCGGTAATCGATGCCGCGGGGCGTGAATACCGTTTTGAGGATGGCGTCGAGCGCGGCCCCCTGTTCCGTAACGTAGAGGTTCTCCATCGGATAATCGGCCAGTGCGATTTCATAGGAGAATACGATGCCCACCTGCTGCGTGATCGCGTCGGCAACGGTTTTGAGCGTCGTTCGGGAATAGGACAGCTTCAGGTCGTGCCCTTGGGCGTCGGGAAGCGTTCCCCCCCCCGCATAACCCTTAAATGCTATGCAGCAGAGCGCCATGACCAGACAGAGTCCTTTATGGAATAAATTCTTCATAGTTTCAATTCGGTTAATTATGGTTACTTCCTGCGGCCGGTTGCAAAATGAAATCCCGGCGCCGTCTGCGGGACGGGCCTGAGCGTGTTCGTTTTCATACGGTCTGCGGAACCTTGCAAGTCATCCGTCGTCCGATAAAAACCGTGTAGTGCCGATTGTGATTGATTAGGTAGGCATCGCGTGGGTAGTTTTTTAGGTTGTTTTCAGTTAATATTGCGTGTTTCAGTTGCTGGCGGTTCGGTTGGCGGCCGGACTTTTCGGGTCCGGTTTGCATTAGATACAAGCGACTGCAGAAAACTACCCAAACGAAAACCCTTTTTTTATCGTTTTGTAATTTAAATATTCACACCTATGTTTATCAATATTTTACTTTCGCGCGGGAAGGTCGTAAAATTTTTGCCGTTTTTATTTGGAAGTCCGGAAAATTCGCTATATTTGTCGTGCAAGTCATTCGATATCGTTAGAAACCGCGTAGGAAATTGACGTCCGGCAGGCCCCGGAGTCGGTTTCTGATTTTTTTTATCGGTTTAAAACAAAACTAACGATCAAGCATTATGAAATTTTTTCACAAACTGACGATAATTCTCGCGCTGGCGGGGATCGGCGGTCTGACTGCATGCAGCGACGACGACAGCGGGTTCCTCAAACGCAACCTGCGCGAGATGAGTTTCTCGTACGTCGAGTCGAGCAATACGTTTACGATTCGCGCCACGGGCGACTGGTATATCAGCGATGTGCCCGACAGCCGGGAGTGGACCGGCGCCTACAGCTGGGTGCACGTGGACCGGTTGTCGGGAAAAGGGAGTCCCGACACCTATCAGAAAATCACGGTCACCTGCGACCAGAACGTCTCGGACGAACGCACGGCGACCATCTACCTGCACGGCTGCGGCGAGGAGAACGTCGCCATCGCCATCAAACAGGAGAACGGCATCTTCGAATGGAAGCCCTTCGACAACGGACAGCGGTTCGGCGTGTTGGGCCTGCTGAAACTGAACGCCGAATCCGAAGCCAGCCTCCGCATCCCCTACATCAAGGCCGTCGGCAC